>JAESQQ010000334.1 GCA_016765095.1 Planctomycetota bacterium
AGTCGCCGTTTGAGTCGCCGTTTGAGTCGCCGTTTGAGTCGCCGTTTGAGTCGCCGTTTGAGTCGCCGTTTGAGTCGCCGTTTGAGTCGCCCCTGGGGGCGAACTTCCTCTTGCTAGGCCACCGACTGGAAAGTCGTGATCTGGCTCAAGCAGCGCTCCGGGTCGCGGAGCTTGACCACGAGCGAACCGCGGTTCGTCGTGCTCTGCGTGATCAAGTCGCGCTCGTCGAGCGCCGCGACGTAGCCACGGACGATCTGAGTGTCGAGTTGAAGCTCGCGAGCGATTCGCTCGACGGTGCGGGCACCGTGGAGCGAGAGGTGGAGGACCAGTTCACGAGCGGTGATTCCGTCGATGTCGACCTCAAGGGCGCCCGCGGTGCGGACGCGCTCTTCTTCGGCTTGGCGATTGGCCAGGCAGGAGAGGAGGTTTTGGACGTACGGGTGCACGTCGACGTGTTCTGGGCAGAAGGGTTTTCCCTCGCGGGTCATCAACTCGCAGGCGTCAACCTTGCAAGCGCGAGTGGAGGGAGTGTGGGGTCGCGGTGGAGGCGCGACGGTCCGGGCCAGCATGTGTCGTTCCTTCCGGCGTGGATTCGCCGGGCATAAGATTGAATTCGGGCGTCTTCGCCCTTACGCGGAGAAGTCTACCCAATGCCTTCGGGGCGCCGCAAGGGGGAATGACGCGCCGTGGCATAAGAAATCCTTAGCCCTTTGATATCAGCAGCTTGCGGCTTGTTTAGGACAGGGTTGTCAGTCCTGGTTCCGAGATTTGGCACTCCTGATTCCCGATTCTCGTGTTCTCCGGCCCCCCTTGGAGCGGCCTCCCTGCGAGGGAGCGCGAGTCCTCGTACGGACTTTGGGGAGACGCGCCGACGTTCGCCGTGTGTCGCGAGGCTTGATTCTCGAAAGGTCCTCTGTGACACCTTGTCCTCGGGGGGCCCTTTGGCTCCTGGCTTCGAGCTTTTTCCGCTCCTCGGCCAGAGGTTCGCCGCGCAAGTGTCCTCGCTAGACTTTGCGAGCCGCTCGACTGCGCTCGGGGTCCATGTCGTATCCTCAGCGCGTGAGGGAAATGGACGCGAAGTTCGACGTGCCGGGGCCGCCTGAGGGCGAGGAGCTAGAGACCCTGGCTGAGGCTCCCTGCGGAGCCCCCAAACGGTTGCCGGCGTTTTCGACCGAAACCTCGCCCAGCGAGAGCTCTGGGAGCGGGTCGGCTCGTCTTACGAAGGCTGGCTCGACGCAAGTCGACTTGGACCCAGACCTCAAGGAGGCGGCTCGCTCGCTCCGGCGCGTGACGCGGCGAGTGGCGAGCCGGACGGGTCTCACGAATCTCCGCGACACGGGTCCCTCGCGGATCGGCAACTACGAGATTCACGGTGAGCTGGGGAGTGGGGGCTGCGGCGCGGTCTATGCGGCCTGGGACACCCGGCACGATCGGGAGGTCGCGCTCAAGCTGATGTTCCGAGACGACGAGCGAGGACTGCAGCGGTTCCGGCGCGAGTTGAAAGCGATCGCGCGTCTTCGTCACCCCAACATTGTGCCCCTCATAGATTCTGGCGAGCACGAGGGGCGCCCCTACTTGGTCATGGAGCGTGTGCGCGGGCGATCGCTCGCCGAGGCCAGCGGAGGGGTCGACCCTCTCTCGCTTCGCCAGCTGGTGGAGCTCGTGCGAGACGCCAGTCGCGCGATTCAGTACATCCACGAGGAGGGCGTCCTCCACCGAGACATAAAGCCGCAAAACGTCCTCGTCGATCAGCACGGCGAGGCCTGCGTGGTGGACTTTGGCTTGGCTCGCGCCGACGACGACGCCTCGATGACCCGGGCCGGGGCACCGATCGGGACGCCGTCCTACATGCCGCCCGAGCAGGCCGGCGGGCTCGAGGGCTCGATCGACGTCCGAAGCGACGTCTACGCGCTCGGGGCGACGCTCTATCACGCGCTCTGCGGACGCCCACCCTTTCGGGGGTCGAGCGATCACGTCCTGGCCGCGGTGCTCCGCGAGATACCGCAGCCGCCGAGCTCGCGTTCGAGCGAAGTCCCACGTGACCTCGACGCGATCACGCTCCGCTGCCTGGAGAAGGATCCGGGATTGCGCTACCAGAGCGCCGCTGAGTTCGCCGACGACCTCGACCGCTGGCTGGTTGGCGAACCCGTGTGGGCCACGCCGGTCTCCGGTTGGGAGCGCGCTCTCCATTGGGCGAGCCGGGAACGAACGGTCGTGACCCTGGTGGGGTTGCTCCTCGCGTCTCTTTGCCTGATCGTGGCTCTGCTCGCCCAGAACGCGAGCCTCGCAAACCAGCTCGGGAGCTGACACGTGATCGCCTCCTTCCTACGGCAAGGCGCCCCTTTCGGCCTCTGCCTGTTTTCACTCCTTCTGCTTGGCTGTCCCCCAGCCAAGCCGGGCGTCAGCACTTCCGCTGCCAGTCCGAGCCCGAGCGTCGCGCCGAGCGCTTCCCCGAGCGTCGCCCCGCCGCGGGCGACCCCCGCGGGTCCGATCGCCAAGCTCACGATCTACCCGGCGACGATCGCGCCTCCCGAGGGCCAGCAGTGGCCGGTCAAGATCCAGCCGCTCCCTCCGGCCCTCGTTGGCGTTCCGTCCGGCGATCGCGAGTACATCGAGATCGTGTTCACGGTGCTCCTCGAGGCGACGGA
The DNA here is from genome assembly GCA_016765095.1 of Planctomycetota bacterium. GTDB lineage: Bacteria > Planctomycetota > J058 > J058 > J058 > NORP233. Next base: position 2,649 of record JAESQQ010000334.1, read on the forward strand.
CGCCAAGATTCGACTCCTGCACGCGATCAAGCGGACCCAAGAGGGCAAGACGCTCGTGGACGGAGGGCGTCCCGCCAAGATCAAGGACAAGGTCCGGCGCTATCGCTCGACGACGACTTTGCTCCAAGAGCGGCTCGGGCAGCTCAACCCGTCCTCGAAGCTCGAGGCCTTCCACCAGAGCTTGCTCGAGGCCTTGGGTCAGCAACTGCTGTTCTTCAAGGCTACGATGAAGAACAGGGTGGCCTGGTCGAAGATGCCAGAGTTGGCCTCGGCCAAGCGCTCGCGATACCTGACGGTCCGCGCCTGGACGCAGCTCAAGGGCGCCTTTCCCAAGCTCGACGCCGCCGCGACGGCTTCGTTCAAGAGCCACCTCGACGCGCTCAGGCTCTACTAGTGCAGCCCGCCAGAAGTTCCGGTACGGGTGAATGTAGGGGCGGGATTTACCCCCGCCCGCGGGAGGGGGTAAACCCCTCCCCTACGAAAGCAATGGGGTGTACCGCAACTTGTGATGGGCAGCACTAGGCCGAGGGCCAGCCAGCTTCGCCGAGCGCCTCGATCAAGGCGGCGAGGGCCGCCTCGCGGCTCGCGGCGGCCGAGGTGTCGAGCCGGACGTCGGCCTCGCGGTAGCGGGGCTCGCGGGCAGCGAGCAGCGCTCGGAGTTCGCTCATGGCGTCTTCGCTCTCAGCCATTGGGCGCCGATCTCCCTGGTCGAGGACCCGTTGCATGTGGTCCTCGGGCGTCGCCTCGAGCCACACGGTCAGGGCGTGACGTTTGAGGATCGCGAGCGCGTCGGAGTTGGCGACGACGCCGCCGGTGAGGGCCACGACCGCAGGCTGGCCCGAGGTCGTGAGCTCTTCGAGGCACTTTCCTTCAAGGCGCCGCACAAAGGGCTCGCCGTGGAGGGCGAAGAGTTCGCCGAGGCTCAGGCCGGCTGCGGCTTCGATTCGATCGTCGAGTTCGACGAAGGGGAGGCCGAGGGCTCGGGCCGCCGCGGCGCCGAGCGTGCTCTTGCCGGCTCCGCGCATTCCCAACAGCGCGATCAGGAGGGGGCGCTCGGCGAGGGTCGCTTCGACGGCCTCGAGGGCCCGCCTGAGCTCGCTCGGTGTGCGCCCGCTGAGGAGCGCGTCGAGGGCGACCCGGCTGGGGTTTCGCTCGCTCGCGACGAGGCGTTCGAGGGGGACCTCGAGGGCTCGCGCGACGCCGGCCAGGCGCCCAATCGCGATGTTCCCTTGGCCGGCTTCGAGCTGGGAGACGAACCTCGGACTGAGCTCGGCGGCCTCGGCCAAGCGTCGCAGGGTCCAACCCTGAGCCTGCCGGAGGGCGCGGACGCGGCTCCCCACGAGGGCCAGGAGAGGCTCTAAGTCCTTCGTTGGCGGTGTTTCTGGGTTCGGATGGGCCACGGGTCGCACTATAGTGCTTCATTTGCGCGCTGCAAGGAAATATCTTGCAACCTCTCCGGTCTTCCCGTATGTTCCTCCGCCATGAGCCCGCCGGTCCCCCCCGGCGCCCCGCCCGAGGATCCTGTGAGCACCGCCCTTCAAAGCGACCGCGTCTCGTTTCAAACCCACCCCTCCGCCTACCGCCACCTCAAGCTCGAGGTGGTGGGCGCAGTCGCGCGGATCAAGCTCGCGATCCAAGAGGATCAAGGCCTTCGCCCTGGCTACGAACTCAAGCTCAACAGCTACGACCTGAGCGTCGATATCGAGTTGGCCGACGCGGTCACGCGGCTCCGCTTCGAGCACCCCGAGGTGACCTGCGTCGTCGTGACCAGCGCACTGGAGGGCGTCTTTAGCGCGGGCGCGAATATCTTCATGCTTGGGAGCTCGTCCCACGGCTTCAAGGTCAACTTCTGCAAGTACACCAACGAGACGCGCCTCGGGATCGAGGACGCGACCGAGCACTCCGGCCAGACCTATGTGGCGGCGCTCAACGGGCTCGCGTCGGGCGGCGGCTACGAGCTGCCCCTGGCCTGCGAGAAGATCTTCCTCGTCGACGACCGACGCTCCGCGGTCTCGCTCCCGGAGGTCGCCTTCCTGGGCGTCCTTCCCGGGACCGGCGGCCTGACGCGAGTCGTCGATAAGCGCAAGGTGCGCCGCGATCTGGCGGATGTGTTCTGCACGCTCGCCGACGGCGTGCGCGGCAAGCGGGCGGTCGAGTGGGGCCTCGTGGACGAAGTCTGGCCGACGAGCAAGTTCGAGGCAGGCGTCGAGGAGCGGGTCAAGGAGATCGCCGGCGAGGGTCGCCCCGATCGCTTGGGGATCGAGCTGAGCGCGCTGACCCCCGAGATCAGCGAAGAGGGGATCGAGTACGAGCACGTCTCGCTGACCTGGGGCAAGGCGGCCCGGACCGCGGTCCTCATGATTCGCGGACCCAAGGAGGCCGTCGCCGTCCCCAGCAACGCGGCTGACCTCGGCGTGAACTGGTGGCCGTTCCAAGCCTTCCGTGAGCTGGACCACGCGCTCCTCGAGCTGCGCTTCAACTACCCCGAGATCGGGCTGATTCTGCTCAAGACCCAAGGCGAGCTCGCGACGGTCCTCGAGGTCGACGCTCAGCTCGAAGCGCACAAGGACGATTGGTTTGTGCACGAGGTCCGCCACTTCATGAAGCGGACGCTTAAGCGCCTCGACGTGACCGCCAAGAGCCTGTTCGCCATGATCGAGCCTGGGAGCTGCTTTGGCGGCTCGTTGTTCGAGCTCACGATCGCGGCCGACCGGAGCTACATGTTCGACGACGAGGGCGTCAAGGTCGCGCTCTCCGAGCTGAACCGCGGCGCGTTCCCAATGGGCAACGGATTGACTCGCCTCCAGACGCGCTTCCTGGGCGACCCGGCTCGGGCCGAGCAAGTCTTTGAGTCGGGCGCTCCCTTCGGGCCGAGCGAGGCCGAGGAAGAGGGTCTGATCACCTCGGCCATGGACGAGTTCGACTGGGAGGACGACGTGCGAATGGCGATCGAAGAGCGGGCCAGCCAGTCCCCCGACTCGCTGACGGGCCTCGAGGCCAACCTCCGCTTCGCGGGTCCTGAGACCCTCGAAACCAAGATTTTTGGTCGCCTCTCGGCTTGGCAGAACTGGATCTTCCAGCGGCCCAACGCCGTCGGTCCGAAGGGCGCCCTGACGCTCTACGGGCAGCCCGAGAGCGCCGAATTCGACTTCGCCAGGACCTAGGCAGCACCTCGTTCAGCGAGTTCGCGCCTCCCTTTTCTACGATCCACGAGAGCCCCCTCAGCACCCCCGCTCTGGAGATTTCATGTCCGACAAGATCCCCAACAACGTCGACCTCCGTTCGAACCGCAAGCTGCAGCGTGCGCTGGAAGGCTGGCTGCCGAGCTACCTCGAGTGGTGGAACGAGATGGGCCCTGAAGGGTTCCAGCAGGACTTGATCTACCTCCGGACTGCGGTCAGCGTCGACACCGACGGCTGGGCCCAGTTCGACTACGTCAAGATGCCCGACTACCGCTGGGGGATCTTCCTCGCGCCTCACGAGAAGGATCGCAAGATCACGTTTGGCGACAACATGGGCAAGGACGTCTGGCAGGAGGTTCCCGGCGAGGTCCGCAAGGAGCTCCGGCGCCTGATCGTGACCCAAGGGGACACCGAGCCGGCCTCGGTCGAACAGCAGCGCTTGCTCGGCAAGACGGCTCCGAGCCTCTACGACCTGCGCAATCTGTTCCAAGTCAACGTCGAGGAGGGCCGTCACCTGTGGGCGATGGTTTATCTCCTGATGCAGCACTTCGGCCGCGACGGCCGGGAAGAGGCCGAGGATCTCCTCAAGCGGACGAGCGGCAACCCGGACTCCCCGCGGATCCTGGACGCCTTCAACAAGCCGATCGACGATTGGTTGGCGTTCTTCTGCTTCACGACCTTCACCGATCGCGACGGCAAGTTCCAGCTCGGAGCCTTGGCCGAGAGCGCGTTTGATCCCCTCGCTCAGACGACTCGGTTCATGCTGACCGAAGAAGCGCACCACATGTTTGTCGGCGAGACGGGCGTCGCGCGCGTGATTCAGCGCACGATCGATCTCATGAAGACCGCCCCCGAGAGTGACGTCAAGGCGGCGGGCGGGATTCCGCTCGAGTTGCTCCAGCGCTACGTGAACGAGTGGTATTCAGCTTCGCTCGACTTGTTCGGCAGCGAAGACAGCTCGAACTCGGCGACGTTCTTCGCCGCCGGCCTCAAGGGGCGTTGGCAAGAGGGCAAGGAGGGCGTCTACGACGATCACAAGGCCCTCACGGGGAGCTACCGAGTCGAGGTTCCGACCGAGGGGGGCGGCTTTGAGGATCGGGACATTCCGCTTCGGCGCGCCATGAACCTCCTCCTTCGCGACAGCTACGTCGAGGACTGCCAGCGGGTGATCAAGCGCTGGAACCGGATCTTCGAGAAGGCAGGCATGAGCGAGCGGATGTCCCTCCCGAGCGACAAGTTCAATCGGATCCAGGGCCTCTACGCCAACATGCCCTTTGATCTCGCAGGTGAGCTGCTGACGCAGAGCGAGTTCGAGAAGAAGCGCGACGAGTGGCTGCCGACCCAGGCGGACCTCGACTACGTGCAGAGCTTGATGGTCTGCTGCTACGAGCTCGGTGAATACGCGAGCTGGATCGCGCCGCCCCGCAAGGGGATCAACGGTCGCGAAGAGAAGTTCGAGTACGTCAAGTTCGTGCGTAGCTAACCACTCACTGATCGTCCCTTCAGTCTGAGGGGCGCGCGTTCGAAGCGCGTTGCTCCTCCAGACTCTGACCCCGACCGACCCGCCGCGACGGCGGATCGATCCCAGCGAGCCAGCCTGAGGCTGGTTCGCGAGCCCCCCCAGCGTCACTCGACGCGCGCCCCCGTGAGGATTCCCGTGCAGCAGCTCCAGAGCTACGTCTCAGGCAAGTGGCAGGCCGGCCAAGGCAAGGCCGCTCAGCTCAAGAACCCCGTCACCGAAGAGGTCTTGGCCGAGACCAGCACCCAGGGGATCGACTTCCAAGCCGCCCTGGCGCACGCTCGGACAAAGGGGATTCCGGCCCTTCAGGAGCTGAACTTCGCTGAGCGCGGCAAGCTCCTGATGGCAGCCAGCAAGGCGATTCACGCCCAGCGCGACGAGCTGTTGAGCCTCGCGACGCTAAACGGGGGAAACACTCGCGGCGACGCCAAGTTCGACGTGGACGGGGCCACGAGCACCCTCGCCTACTACGCCAAGGTCGGCGAGCGCATGGGCGAGGCCAAGTTCCTCGTCGACGGCGAGGGCGTTCAGTTGAGCCGATCACCGCGCTACTGGGGGGAGCACATTTACGTGCCTCGCGCCGGCGTGGCGGTTCACGTGAACGCGTTCAACTTCCCCGCCTGGGGCTTGGCAGAGAAGGCGGCCTGCGCGTGGCTGGCGGGAATGCCGGTCGTGACCAAGCCGGCGACTGCGACTTCGCTCGTGAGCTACCGGGTCGTTCAAATCCTGATCGAGGCGCAAGTCCTCCCCGAAGGCGCGCTCTCGCTGATCTGTGGCTCGGCCGGGGATCTACTCAGTCACCTCGATCCCTTCGACGCCTTGGCGTTCACGGGCTCGAGCGTGACCGCCGGCAAGCTGCGAAGCGGCGAGGGGGTCACGCTGCGTGGCGCTCGGATCAACGTCGAGGCCGACAGCTTGAACGCGGCTGTGCTTGGGCGCGACGTCCAGCCTGGTTCGGACACCTTCGATCTGTTTGTGCAAGAGGTCATTCGTGACATGACCCAAAAGGCGGGACAGAAGTGCACCGCGATCCGGCGCGTATTGGTCCCCGTCGAGATCCTCGACGCCGCTCGGGAGGCGCTCGTCGAAGAGCTCAAGGCCCAGCGAACCGGCAACCCGACCGTGCGCGGAGTCCGCGTCGGCCCGCTCGCGACCGAGTCCCAGCTCGAGGACGTGCGCGAGGGCGTCGAGCGCCTCAAGGCCGCCACCAAGGCGATTCACGGAGACGGGAGCCGGGGCGAGTTGACCGAGATCGACCACGACAAGGGCTACTTCATGAGCCCCGTCCTGTTCGAGGCGGCGGACGCCGGCGTCGAAGCGGTTCACGCTCACGAGGTGTTTGGTCCTTGTGCGACGATCTTGCCTTACTCGGGAGATCCGAGCGAAGCCGCCAAGATCGTCGGCCTCGGCCAGGGCGGTCTCGTGGCGTCGGTCTACAGCGACGACGCTCAGGTCGCGGGAGAGGTCGCGCTCGGAATGGCGCCTTTCAACGGCCGGATCAACATAGGCAGCGCCAAGATCGCGAGCGAGTCGCTCGGCCCAGGCGCGGTGCTCCCCCAGCTAGTTCACGGCGGGCCTGGGCGGGCCGGTGGCGGTGAGGAGCTCGGTGGCCTCCGCGGGCTCGGGTTCTACATGCAGAGGACCGCGCTCCAGGGCTACAAGCCCCTCCTCGAGAAGCTGACCAGCCAAGGCCACCGCTTCTAGGACTCCTTCGCCCACGCCGGCGCGGGAGGGGTCGGCAGGATCATGCTCAGGATCGAGGTGTCCACTCCGATGGCTCGCCGGAGGTGAAACCAGAGGCCGACCCGGGTCAAGAGGAGTGCGATCGCGGTCGCCAACGCCGCCCCCACGAGTCCGTGGAGGGGAATCAGGACGAGGTTCAACGCCACGTTGAGGCCGACCCCGATCCCAGACGCCCACGCCGCTGCGCGCTGCTCTGAGGCCATCATGGCGAGCCCTCGGGTGGGTCCGAAGAGCTGGGCGACGAGCTGGCCCCCCATGAGGACCAACAGGGCTGGGTAGGCCTCTGCGAACTCGACGTGCACCCAGCGCAGGATTGGCTCACCGAGGACCCAGATCCCCAGCGCGCCCAGGATCGTCGCGACGAAGCTGATCAGCGCGGCGAGGCGCACCAGGCGACGGAGCGAGTCCACGTTCCCGCTCGCGAACTGACGCGAGCAGAGCGGGAGCATCGCGAGCTCGACGGCGACCACGACCGTGAGCGCAGCGACGGCCGCCAAGACTCCGACTCGATAGATCCCCGCTTGGGTCGTCCCCATTAGCGCGCCTACGAGCAACACGTCGGTTCGTCGGAGGAGGAGGTCAGCGCCGACCGCGATCGAGAGCGGGATCGCGACGCGGAGCCACTCCTGGGTCCGATAGACCGGAGCGTAGGCCTTCAGGTTGAGCGCGCCGAGCTCGCGCGCTGTGACGAAGCCTCCCCAGAGGGTGGCGAGCAGGGTCGCGGCCCCAAAGAGCAGGAGCGTCTCTTCTCCAGCCAAGGGCCGGTTCGTCAGGCTGGCGAGGACGATCAGGCTCAGGAACACGATCGGCGCGAGGAGACTCTGGAGCCCGACTCCGAACACGACTCGGCCGAGCCCGTTCAGGGCGCCGACGGTCGTCGTGAGGGCGGCCATGACGACTAGAACCGGGGCTCCTGCGACGAGCGCCCAGCCGAACTCGGTGTCGAGGCCAACACCCACGAGGCCGAGGCCCACGGCCGCGATTCCCGTCACGATCAGCGGGAGCGTGAACCCGCGGCGGAGGAGGCCTCGCAGCGGGCCCCACTCCTCGCGCTCGCGGTAGGCCGCTACGTAGCGGATCAGGACGACGTCCCAGCCGTGCCGGGTCGCGAGCATGATCAAGCCCAGCATCGTGATGACGTAGGTGTAGATCCCGTAGCCCTCAATCGAGAGCGTCTTGGCGAGAACGACCTGGGTGAGGATTCCGAGCGCGAGTCCGGTCCCGTTGACGATCGCCCCGCGCAGGGTGTCGCGCTTGAGGGTCCGCTGATCGGCTTCCCAGTCGGCGTTGCAGTCGGCGTTGGCTCCGCTCGTGGTCTCGTCCGTCATGAGCGCGACTGCTCCACGCAGTCTTGGCGTGTGTCGCTGACGGCTCGGAGCGGCGGGGTCAGGCGAAGGAGAAGTCCGCCGGGGACTACTCTCTCCACCTCGCCGCAGGCCGACGCGCGCGGGCTCAGCGAGCGGCGGCCAACCGGAGCTTGGCGCACACCGCTAGGCCCTCGAGGCTCGCGAGCGCCCAGGCAGCGTGTTCGTCGTCCCCGCTCGAGTTGGTCGCGGCGAGTCCCGCCAGCGAACGCAGGTGCCAGCTGGCCTCAAAGATCAAGGCCTTGACCTTGCGGACGTCGTAGGGAGGCTTGTTGAGCAAGCCGATTTCTTTGATCAGCGGAACGCACTTGGCGTAGACCGGCCGACGCTGACCCTCGGGAGCTCGACCAAGGAGGTCGAGGAGCAGCAAGAGCTCGTCGACGACTTCTCCAAATCGCTGCCAGGAAGACTCGGCGGTCTCGGCCGGCGCCGTTGCGGGGGTCAAGTCGACCGCTGCGCAGTCCACCTCGGGAGGGGGCGATCAATGGAGGAGGTAGGTGCCATGAGAAGTCCTAACCAACACAGGGTGGTAAGGGAGGTGGAGGTAAAACCTCCGGGGTCTGCGGCCTAGTCTACCCGCCCGCAGCGAATCGACCCGTCTCAGCCTGGGAGGACAATTCTAAGATTCGCGGTTTCTGATCCCGGGGACGCTGCTAGAGTCCGGGGACTGGTAGGTCCGGTTCGCGCTCGAGCGAACACAGGCAGGATCTTCCGCTCACTCGTCTCTCTGCTTTGGGTTTTCTCCCTAGGAAGAGCAAGTGACCGACCAGTCGGGCAAGGGACGATCGCCGTTCGCGACCCCTTTTTCCTCTAGGTCCTTCTCATTAGGGCCTGCTCAGGTTCTTCACCCTACGGGTGGACTCCACACACGATCGCCTGACTCAACAACTCGTCGCGAGAGCCACCGAATCGCTCGAGACGCCGCTTCCCGCGGCGCGCCGGGGCTCGCCGACCCAAAGGACACACCATGACTCAGTTTACCGATCTCGATTTGAGCGAGCCCATTCAGCGCGCCTTGGCTCAAGAGGGCTATACGACCCCGACCGAGATCCAAGCACGCTCCATCCCAGCCCTGCTCGACGGACGAGACGTCATGGGCTGCGCCCAGACGGGCACGGGCAAGACGGCGGCCTTTCTCCTCCCCGTTCTCCAGTACCTCTCCGAGGAGCGCCCGCCCCGAGGCAAGCGCCCGATTCGGGCCTTGATCCTGACTCCGACCCGCGAGTTGGCAGCTCAAATCGGCGCCAGCGCGACTGCCTACGGGCGCTTCCTCTCGCTCAAGCACACGGTGATCTTCGGAGGGACGGGCGAGGGCAATCAAATCCGCGCCCTGCGCTCGGGGCTCGACCTCCTCGTCGCCACGCCGGGCCGGCTCCTTGACCTCATGGGTCGGGGCTTCATTGACCTCCGCTCCGTCGAATTCTTCGTCCTCGACGAGGCGGACCGGATGCTCGACATGGGCTTCATTCACGACGTGCGCCGCGTCGTCGAGCGTCTCCCGGAGGATCGTCAGAACCTCCTCTTCTCAGCGACCCTTGATCCCAAGGTGACGAAGTTGGCGGCCAGTTTTCTCTACAAGCCGCTCTCCGTCAACGTGACGCCCGTCGTGACGTCCGTCGAGAAGATCGACCAGACCGTGATGTTCGTGGAGAAGGCCAACAAGCGGTTCCTCCTGATCAAGCTCCTCAAGGGCGAGGGGGTCGAGTCCGTGATCGTGTTTACGCGCACGAAGCACGGCGCGAACCGGCTGACCAAGCAGCTCAACGCCGCTGGAATCGAGGCCGGCGCGATCCACGGCAACAAGTCGCAAGGTGCTCGAACGAGGACCTTGAACTCGTTCCGCGCGGGCGACTTGACGGTGCTCGTCGCGACGGACCTGGCCTCGCGGGGGCTCGACGTGGAGCACGTGACGCACGTGTTCAACTACGAGCTGCCGAACGAGCCGGCGAGCTACGTCCACCGAATCGGTCGGACCGGCCGGGCGGGGCGGAGCGGGATCGCGATTTCGTTCTGCGACGCCGACGAGCGCGACTACCTGCGCGATATCTATCGTGAGATTGGCCAGTCGATTCCCGTTGATGACACTCACGAATACCACTCGAACGCCGCTCCCATTCCGCCACCGGTGCGCGGGCGGGGTCAGGCTGGCGGTCGAGGCCGCGACGGAGGCCAGTCGCGCGGAGGGCGAGGCGGAGGACGCGGGCGC
>JAESQQ010000335.1 GCA_016765095.1 Planctomycetota bacterium
GACGACGACGACGACGACGACGACGACGACGACGACGACGACGACGCGGAGGAGGCGATCGCGAGTTCTGGCGCTCGAGACGACTCCGTTACGGTCGGAATGTTCGGCTATTGGGGAGTCAACCGCCTCACAGATCCGGTCACCGGGCGTGCTTTCAGAGATCCGACCACAGGCCGGCTCGTCAACAATCGCTTCAGCCGCCTCGGCGTCGACCTCCGGATCAACTTCTGGCGCTTTAACGCCATCGCCGCCTACATGCAGACCTACGACGCCCGCCCCGACGGAGGGCGCGGAGTCGGTGTCCGGGCCGACGTGGTCTTCGGAGAGCTCGACATCGAGATCTTCCCCTGGCTCTTCGTCGCGGGTCGCTATGAATACGAGAACATCAAGCGACGATCCGGCGACAACGCCAACCGCGTGATAGCCAGCACGACCATTCTCCTGCGAGCCAACGTGAAGCTCGTCCTCGAAGGAGTTTGGCTCATAGACGACAAGCGCAATCCGAACAACGTCCGCGACCGAGTCCTCTTCGCCCTAGACATAGCGTTCTAGGAAGGCCGCATGAGGCTTGGTCTCGAGAGCGCCTCCCCTCGAGGGGTAGGTGACCTAGGCCGGCGGGATCGCTCTGGATCCCGCTGGGAACAAACATGGGTATTAGCGCCCTGGAAGGAAGGAAGAATCCTGTGAAGAACCTGAACCGCCTTGGCTGTCTCCTAGTCCTCGCCTTGATCTCAGCCGGTCCGGCGGCGGCTGGCGATCCCCCAGCCAAAAAGGGCGAGACCCCGAAGGTGTCCAAGACGGGCACGATCAAAGGGCGCGTCAAGAACCGCTGGGTGAAGCGTTTTCCGGCTGTGGTCTACCTGACCAAGATCAAAGGCAAGACCTTCAAGGCTCCGAAAAAGCCGGTGGTCATAGATCAGGCGGGCAAGATCTTCTCGCCGAGGGTCGTGCCTATCCTGGTCGGAACGACGGTCCGTTTTCACAACAGCGACCCCTTCGAGCACAACGTGCTCTCGCCCAAGCCGAAGTTCGACTTGGGCAAGTGGTCGCAGGGAAAACACCGCGATCGCGTCTTCAAGAAGACCGGGCCGGTGACCCTGCTCTGTAACCTTCACCCCGAAATGATCGGCTACGTGGTGGTGTGCGACACCCCTTACTTCGCCATTACCAATAAGAAGGGCAAGTTCAAGATCAAAGGCGTTCCGCCTGGGACCTACACGATCACGACTTGGCACGAGCGACTGAAGCCGGCCAAGGCTCAGATCACGGTCGTGGCCGACAGTACGGCCTCGGTGACCCTCAAGCCGAAGAAGCGATAGAGAGGGAGCCATGACTCACCCGACAGGATCTGGCGAGAGGATTGCGCTCCTGCTGACTGGCACGTTCGTCATCTTGGCTCCAGTTTTGTTTGTGCTCTTGATCGTCCGATTTTGGAGCCCAGAAATTTCCGACCTCGAGTCCTACGCGAAGCGGATCGCGCTGCTTCCGGCCCTCAAGCCAGACCCTGTCGGGGAGCCCCTCTACCGGAGAGACTGTCGGGTCTGCCACGGTGACCTAGGGAAAGGGAACGGTCCGGCGGCGACGCAGCTTCGGCCGCAACCAAGGGACTTCTCGAGCGGATTGTTTCGCCTTGGCACGACTCAGCCCGATCAGCTCCCCTCGGACGCGGACCTCGCGAGGGTCGTCACGGAGCGAGTTTACTGGTCGTCAATGCACCCGAGCCGGGCCTACACTTCGGCAGAGGTTGGCGCCCTGGTGCACGAGGTCAAGCGGCTCTCAGGAGACCACTTTCGCTCGGGGGAACGGCGCCCCTTCGTCTACGAAACCAAAATGCCGGCCAAGCCTGACTTGGCAATGGGGGCTCGCCTCTACACAAACCTGTGTTCGGTCTGCCACGGGAAGACCGGCGCAGGCGACGGGCTCGCTGTCCCCGGTCTGAAGGACCACAGGGGTTTGCCAGCTCCGCCTCGGAACCTGACGGTCCCGATGTACAAAGGCGGGAGCGAGGCAGCCGACGTGTACCGCGTCGTGAGTCGCGGAATGCCAGGCTCTCCGATGCCCTCCTTCGATAGCCTCGGCTCGCCCCAGCGCTGGGCGATCGCGCAGTATGTTCGCTCTCTCCAGCACTGGCCGAAGGACTTCGTCGCGCGAGGAGCGATCCTGTTCTCGGCCATGGGGTGTTCTTCCTGTCACGGAGCGGACGCGAAAGGTGGAATTCGAGACCCGAACTATGTCAAGCCGGGGACGCCTGCGCTCAACCTGCTGGCCGAGCGCCTCTTCCTTTACAGCTCCGACGAGGTGGCTCGCTTTACGGCGATTTTGGCCGGGGATCGGAGCGTCGCCGAGGTCGAATCGCCCGCGGGCCTGTCGCAGTGGTCGGCCACTCAGGCCCGCTACGCTTCGATACGAAACGTGATCCTGTCTGGGAATCAAGCCGGCAAGAAGGACGCTGGGAGCTCGGTCGAGCCCTTCTCAATGCCCTCCTGGAAGCACAAACTGGAGCCTGCTCAGATCAGGGCGCTGATCGCCTTTTTGATTTCGCTTCAGCCTGAAGACGTCGGCGACGACGACGACGACGACGATGGCGACGACGGCGACGACGACGACGACGACGACGACGACGACGACGACGACGACGACGACGGATGACCAGATCCAAGCCAGCGAAGGCGAAGGGGAGCGGCCCTGGATCCACTCGGCTCGTCACGTGGCGACTCCATAGGTCCTCAGTCGATCTTGGGCCTCCTGCTTTGCTGCGAAGCTTCTCACTTAGCTTGGCGGTCTGCTTGGCTTCGGGCCTCGTCGGCTGCGTTGGGCCGATGCGGATCAAGCGTGACGCCCCTCCTGAGGTGGCTGCCACCTCCGCGGCCCCCGTGGGCACCTCCGTGGCCCCCGTGGGCACCTCCGTGGCGGTTCACACGGAGTCTATGGACGTCCGCTTCTCGCGCGCCGACGTGCTGAAGGTCTCTCGCCGCCCTGACGACGGCTCGGAATACCCCGATCTGATTACGCTTCGGGGGCGCGACTCCGCAGAGCGAGGGCTGGTCTTGGAGACGACGCCAGAGAGCGTGCTCGTCAGGTTTCCACGTCTAGCAAGCGGGGGCAAAGTCTCCCTCCAGGAGGCGAAGCCGGCCGCGCGTGCTTTCTTTGGGATCCTCGAAGGGCGGGTTCTCGTTGGGAAGCGTCCCTTGAAGGGGTGCGAGGTGCGGCTGACGCTCCTCGAGCGAGACACCTTCCTGGGCGTCCTCACCAGAGTTCGAAGAACGGACGACGAGCGAACCCTTCCTACCGACGCGGACGGGACCTTCGCCTTCCAGGGGTTGAGGCCCGGACCCTATCGCTTGGCATTCCGCAAGCAAGGCTCCGGGCCCTGGCTGATTCGCCTCCGCGAGGTCCCCGTGGACGCGGTCGTGGAGGACACCCCAGTTGACGTCGGAGACATAAACCTCTCGAAGCGAATTCTCGACTGAGACGCTCTGGGGATGCGCCTTCCCAAAGACCGGCCGGGAGGAGGGCGGATCCTTTGTCGTTACTGGCGGCCCATAGAACCGCGAGTTCACCCCTTGCCAGTCCGGTTGACCGATCTGGCACGGCCATCGCCTGCCATCTCGGCATTGCGCGACGACGACAGGGGTTGTGAAGGGATCGGTGCGTGCTCTAGGCCAGTTCCCCCCCCGACATCCGCTTCGAGGGGTGTTGGCGGCCTCCCCCGCCGGCGCCCCTCGGGCGGGTCTCTTCTGCGGAGGGGCAGGAGAAACCACTTCATGGCCCGTACTCCTCTTCTTGTGGCCTCTCCTCCTTTGGCCCTTCCTACTCACATGCCGGCGAAAGGGAACCCCCACATGCCAACACGAGTGATCCTGGCGGCTGGATTGGCCGCTCTCCTCCTCGGGACGACGGGCTGCAACAGCCTTCGCTACGCGAGCGACGAGGAGCTTTGGGCCCAAAGCGACGAGCACTTCGACGCGGGGCGCCACGACGACGCGATCCCTTACTACGACGAGATCGTGCGGCGTGATGAGAGTGAGGCCAAGGCCCTCCTCCGGCGGGCGATCTCTGAGGAGCGCGAGGGCGAGATCCAAGCCGCTTTGAGGGACTACGCCAAGGCGGGCGCCCTCGGCGACTCGCGGGCCTATCTCTATCGGGCCAACCTCAACATTCAGACGGGCGCGTTGGGTGAGGCTGAAGGGGACCTCGGTCACCTCGCCAATACGAACCTCGCTGGCCGCGACCAAGTGATCCAGCTGACTTTGGTCGGGACGCTCCGACTCAGCCAAGGCCAGCACGCCATGGCGGCTCAGAGCCTCTCGCGAGCCGTTGAACTCGGCGGCGGCTACCACGACGGCGACACGCGTCGACACGTGGCCAACGCCCACTACAACGCGACGGAGGCCTATTACCAGATGGGCGACTTCACTCGCGCCTACGACAACATGATCGGCTACGCGAGCAAGAGCGGGCCGAGCGACACGACCGAGCAAGGTCTGCTCGACAGCCCAGCGACTCACCTCAACGGTCAGGACAACTACATGCTCGGGCTCTTGGCCTACTTAAACCACGACTTCGACGCGGCCAATATCCACTTCAGCCGGGCCGACGCGGAGCTCGTCTCCAAGGCCCGCGAGGAGTTCGGTGACCCGACCCTCGGTCTGATTACCCCGGGAGGTGTCAAGTGAATCGCTTCGGACGAACCGCTGGCCTCTTGATTGGAGCCTCGCTCCTCGCTACGCCAGCCCTGATCGCGACGCCTGCCCAGGGCCAGGATCGCGACCGCGGAGCCTCGATCGAGGTCGCGCCCATGCCCGACTGGTCGATCCGCAAGGAGGTCGACCGCCTCGACTCCTCCATGCAGGAATACAGCTCGCTGATCAAGTCGCTGACAGCGGCCAGCGACGGCCTCGGGTCCGAGTTCCAGAAATACCTCAAGGACCCGAGCAACGAGGTCTTGGCGAGCTCCGTTGAGAAGAAAATGGCGATTTACGCCAAGCGGGTCATGGGCGACTTCGACGACATCATTGCCGACCAAGACGTGCTCGGGACCAACTTCCGCGAGCTGCAGCGCAAGCTGACGACCTTCTCGGGTCACCTCGGTGTTCAGGCCAAGGGCTTTAAGGTCCGCCTGGGCGGCTATCGCGCGACCGCCAAGGTTCACGAAGACAAGCTCCGCGAGCTGGCGGTCAAGCTCAAGGAGGACCCCCCTGAGGACGAGGCCAAGCTCCGCAAGATGCGGCGCGATTTCAGCCGCCACCTGAGGCGCTACAACCTCCAGGGCCGCTACGTGAAGGGCTACGAGACTCGCTTCAAGAGCTACCAAAGGCTCCAGAAGAACATGAAGCGCCTCGCGGACATGTTCGTGAACCTCCACGACAAGTTCAACGAGATGATCGAGAACCTCGAGAACGAGCGGCAGTATCTCCACGACTCGCTCCGACTCCAGGCCGACACGCTCCGGATCAAGCAGATCGTCCGCGACGGCTTCCTCGGCTCCGAGAAGGCGATCGGCAACGTCGCCGACAAGCTCGCCAAGCTCTACAACAAAGTCGACGCGTTCAGCCAAGTCCACGAGCGGATCAACGGCGACCTCCACCGCTTCGTCGAGTCTCAGAGCGCACTGGTCGACGTGACCAAGCGGATCAACGCGATCGGCACCAAGGGTGGGCCCCTAGGCGATCTCGCCGGCGACCTCGACGCCGCGATCGACTTGATCTATGAGAACCGCGACAACGACACCGAGGGCGGCCTCTTGATCGACACGCTCAAGATCAAGAAGAAGGTGGCTCCCAAGAAGGCGGCTCCCAAGAAGGCGAAGAAGGCGGCTCCCAAGAGGGCGGCCCCCAAGAAGGCGGCTCCCAAGAAGGCTGCTCCGCGCAAGGTCGCTCCGCGCAAGGTCGCTCCTCGGAAGGTCGCTCCTCGCAAGGCTGCTCCGCGCAAGGCTCGCAAGCTCGAGCCTGTCCCACCCCGTCCGCTCCCCAAGGCCGAGCCTGCGCCCGCGCCTGAGCCCATCGTTCCCACCGAAGGAGGCCGGTAGTGAAGGCCCGCAGCACGACTCGATTCAGCACGACTCGATTCTCGATCGCGATCGCTATGACCTGTGCCTGTCTCTCGCCGGCGCTGGCCCAAGATCACGGCCACGACCAGAACAACAATCATGGAGGCTGGCTGGACGACGATCAGGACCCCTTGAGTCCCAAGGTGGCTCCTGCCCCCGAGCCTGTGACTGGGCCCGTCAAGCAGGACGAGCTGACTCCTGCCGAGCGCAAGAAGCGCGGGCGCCTGATCGACCGGAACTACTCCGACGCTCAGAAGACCTACGGGGAGGTCCTCGCTATGGACCCCACGCGCCCCCTCGAGCGCCGGATCAAGAACAACGAGCGGATCGTGACCGACTTCCGGGCGCGGATCGCGCGAGCGACCAAGACCCGCCGTCAGGCCCAGGTCGACCTCTACAACCGGACCTTCTTCCTCAAGGCTCAGCTCGACAAGAAGCAGGTCACCGCTGACGTCTACGACAAGCTGATCCTCGCCGAAGAGGAGAAGTTCAAGCGCTCCGAGGCCAACTACAAGATGAACGTCGTGGCCTGGCAGAAGGAGGTCGACGAGGCGCTCACGCGGCTGAAGGATCTTCGCGCCAAGCACCGTCTCCTCGAGGCCCAGCGTCCGCGTCGTCCCAAGCCGCGGCGCGCGAAGGGTGGCTCGGCACCCGGCCACCAGGGGTCGCAGCTCGTGGGGACCCTTCGCCAGCGGCTGGCGCGCCTCGGACAGTTTCGTCGTCGACACACCATGACCTTCGTGCACCCGCGCACGCTCGGCATGACTCGAACGGCCGCGGTGCCTGCGGTCCTGGAGCTCGTCTCTCCCCTTGACGAGGAGTAGGGGTCTCGTTCGTGATTTACGACTTCATTCAGGAGGGCGGGCCTTGGATGTACCCCATTCTTGGGGTCTCCGTGATCGGGCTGACTTTCATTCTGGAGCGGTTCTGGTTCTGGTTCACCCTTTGGCTGCGCCGTGACCTTCGCCTGCGGCGGCGGCTCCTCCACGGCGAGCTTCAGGCGCGCGGGACTCGGACCGACGATCCGCGGACCGAGGTGATCCTCGACCTCGCGACCTACCCCGACGATCCAGACCTCGCGCTCGAGCGCGCGAAAATGTTGATTCGCGACAGCCGAACGCACCTCCGGATCCTGGCGATCGTGTCGGGCGTTGGGAGCTCGCTGGGCTTGTTCGGGACCGTCGTCGGGATGTCGAACTCGTTTAGGGGCGTCGCCTTGACGAACCCCGAGGCGATCGTGACCGGCCTCCACAGCGCCTTGAACACGACGGTCTTGGGCCTGGTCGTCTATATCGTCTGCCACGTGGCTCACGCCTACTTCTCCCAGCTGAGCGCCAACCTCGGCCAAGACCTCGAGGAGGAGTTGAACACCACCCGGCGCGCGCTCGCGACGCGTGGGGTAGGCGTCTCCGAGGTCGTCAACGCGTGAAGAACGAGCGCTTCAAGCTCGACCTCCCTCCGCCTGAGGAGCCTGGGCTCCTGATGACCTCCATGATCGACGTGATCTTCATTTTGCTCGCGTTCTTCGTGTGTGTGAGCGAGGTCAAGAAGGGCAAGCTCACGATCGACGTCCCAGAGGTGGCGGTCGTTGATCAAGGGCAGGCCAAGCCACCGGCAGTTCCGCCGATCGTGATCGAAGTCACGGGCGAAGACGAAGTGCACGTCGACGGGGTCCTGGCCGAGAGCCCGGCCCAAATCGAGCAGCTCCTTCGCGAAAGTGCCGCCAGCCGCGGCTTGGACGCGAGCGAGATCCCGCTCTACTTCTCGGGTGATAAGGACGGATCGATCGGAGCCATGATGCGCGTCATGAGTCGGGCCTCGAAGATGGGGTTCGGCAAGATCGATATCGCAGTTCAGCCGGGGAGGCGCTAGTGCTCCGCCGCACCTCGTCTGTTCAGTCGGTCTTGATCTACGCGACTTTCTTCACCCTCTCGCTCATGATCCACATGATCGTGGTCTGGCCTCCCCAGGGCCAAGCCCCGCCAGCTCAACAACCTTTAAACCCGTTAACGGTCCCATATTGACTCCTGACGAATCATTTTTTATCGAAGTGATAGCAAGGAAGGTGTACTTGAAGACCGCAACAGCGGCTATAGCATCAACAAAAGGCTAAGCCCTTCCCTTATTTATTAATGAAAGGTACAGGCC
>JAESQQ010000336.1 GCA_016765095.1 Planctomycetota bacterium
GCCGCACGACTTTGAGCGCTACCGAGCGACGCAGGCGAGGGTCGTAGGCTCGGAACACGACGCCCATTCCGCCTTCTCCGAGTTCGTTCAAGAGCAAGTAAGGCCCGAGGCGCTGACCCGCCTCAGGGAGAGCGGGGCCCTTCGGGCCCCCGTCCGCGGAGTACGCGGTCTTGGTCTCGGCCAAGGCTGCGGGGATCTCGGCGCCAGGGGGCAGGTCCCACCCGGATTCGTCCTCGCCTTCGCTCATTCCGGGCCTCCAGCGCGATCCTACCCGCAACGTCCCTCCGAGCGGCTGGCCCGACTTGGGCTACGCGGCTGCAGAAGGGTGCCGGACCCGGCGAGTCTTCCGGCGGACGAGCCGAGTCCGCGCTGTCTCGCCTGCCCACTGCTCGAAGGTCTTGAGTCGGCGAGTCGAGAGGCGGCCGCGGAGATAGGGACTGCGGCCGGAGGCGGAAGTCGGAGTCGGAGCGACCCGGGGCTCGACCACCTCCTCTCGGGGCTCGGCCCAACCGGCGAGCTCGACGAGAGTCGGCGCGTATCGAGTGCCGCGAACTCCCTTCGTCATGCAGAGCCCGACGGTGATCGCGAACCCGGCGCAGCCACCCGCGAGGTGGGCCACGTGGGCGACGCCGTCCGACACGCTCGAGAGGAGGTAGAGCACGTCTAGCCCAAGGGTCGCGACCACGAGCCACACTCCCGTCAGGTGAACGACTCGCAGTCCGAGGAAGGCCAAGGCTACATTCGCCGCGGAGCCGGAGTAGGCCATGCTTCGCTTCACGCAGAACACGAGCCCTCCGAAGTAGATCAAACAGAGGCCGACCAAGAAGACGAGGCCGACCTTCAGCCCCAGGGCCAGCCACAGCAAGCTGAGGGCGATCGCGCCGAGGCCGAGCCAAGAAAAGAGAGCCTTGATACGGGTTGTCGGGAACAGGACCAAGAACGCGGTGAACACCCCCAGCACCGCGCCCGAGGCGCCGATCAATCCAGGGTGCGATCCGAACTGCATCCAGCCGAGGCCAGCGAGCACTCCCGTCACGAAGTAGAGGCAGAGGTAGCGCAGGTTGCCCAGGCGGCGATTGACTGAGTTCCCGATCGCGAGGAGGAGCGCCATGTTTCCGATCAAGTGGGTGCGATCCGCGTGCGCCAGGAGGTGTCCTATCAGTTGCTCGGGACGGAACCCCTCGCGAATGAGCACGAACGAGAGGCGACCCTCAGTCAGAAACGGCATGTAGGAGCCGTGGCGGAACAGGGACCAGCTCACGACGAGCGTGAGGACGATGATCGCGAGGTTCGCGATCGGCTTGCAGGTGGCTTCGTGCTCGGTGGTTAGGGGTAGGAACATTTCGCCTTCTTTCGCTCCCGCGTCCAGACGAGGCTGTGCAAGGGGCGACCCCTGACCACCGGCCGGTGGCAAAGCACTTAGGGCTCGGTACGCGTCGGATCCGACCTGAGTGCCGCGCCATCCGCTAGCGGCGTTTACAGGGCGAAGGCCAGGCTGGAGATACAGTAGGGCGCGAAGGTGTGCCGCTAGCTCACCGAATGTCACGGTTCCAGTCGTCGCCCGCCGCTACCTCATCCGACTCTCCGACGGATCTTGGATCTCACTGGAGGCTTTCGCCTCGGAGTTTGGCGACGAGCTCGAGGCGATCGATCGCGTCGTCAGGACCTTTGCGTTTCCTAAGTCACCCGACGACTGAGACACGCCCACCTACAGCTTGTGGGAGAGGGCCTCTTGCTCGAGGCGGTCTGCCTCGCGACCCTGGCCAACCTCACGCTTGAGTCGAGCCAAGCGCTGGAGCCCTCTCGCGAGGAGGTCTGCGGGGACTTTGTTGGCGTTTCCCAGCTCAAGGAGCCGTTGCTGGGAGGCGATCGCAGCGAACACGTCGAGGCTCAGCTCTTGGAGCTGGCCGACGTGAGACAAGAGCGGGATCAAACAGGCAGCTCGTTGCCCGCTGCGCTCGGCCTCCTCAGCCAACGTGGCCTCGGCCTTTTGGAGCGCGCCTTCGTGGAGCTTGCTGGCGGCGGTCCGGGTCGGCTCGACCAGGCTGGAGGGGAGCTGATCCGGAGCGCTGGCGCTCGGGTGGTATCCACCGCAAAACGTCGCCCAGCGACGCGCGGCGTCAATCAGGAGCGGGTTCCCCGTGTCCTCGAGGTCTTCGCTCAGGTAGTGAGCACCCCTCCCTGCGGGCGTGTTCGCCTCGAGCTGCTCACGCGGCAAGAGGCGCTGCTGGGCAATCAGGAGTTCGATCAAGTCGATGAACAGAGCTGCGTCGCGGCGAGGGAGCTCGTCGCCGCAGTGGTAGATCCCCTGCACGATCGAGCTCCAGCGCTCGAGGGCGGAGCTGTCGCCGAACAACCCGAGCAAGAACGCGTAGGCCAACTCGGCCAGAAGCGCGTCGCCCTGGCCGCGGTGCGTCTCGACCCAGATCTCCTCGAGCCGCCGATTGCGGTGAGAGGCTTGGGGCGAGTGCACTCGAGGCGGGAAGGCGACCCCTTGGAGGGGGGCGGTCAGCTGCCGCCAGGGACGGTGAGGGTGAGGGACCGCCAACCGAGCGTCCAGCTGGCCCGACGCCACTAGCGGCAAGTAGTGAGTCAACTCGCTCGGGGCGGCGGCGGCGAGCGTTAAGCCCTCAAGGCAGAGCACGAGAACCTCGCCAGCCGCGACTCGAATCCAGGCCTCGACCTCGCCCTCGCCTAGGGTCAGAGCCACTCGGTGGACCCCGGCAGCCACTCGTCGGAGACCGATCGAATCGTCCCTGAGTTGGACCTGAAGGAGGTCGACAGAGAGCAGCGCCCTCGCGGGCAGCCCGAGGAGCACGATCGCTCCAAAGGCTCCTGATCCGCCGCCTTCGGCCTCCGAGCCAGCCGGGTCGACCTCGCCAGCCGGGTCGACCTCGCCGACCGGTGAGGCGGAGACGTCCGCCGGAGGAGGCGCGCCGGGGGGGGGGCTCGTCGATCCCGGTCTCGTTGAGCCCGGGCTGCGCTTGAAGGCGATCGCGAAGTCGCTGCTCGAGCTCGCCCCGGTTCATCCGGAGCAGGGTTCCCAGCTTGAGGACGCGGCGGCGCTCAGCCGGCGAAATCACCCCGTCGATCGCAGCCAGCTCGATCAGCTCGTCAGCCAACACGCTTCGCTCGACCTCGTTCCGGGAGACTTGGAGGCCTCGCCCGAGTCGGCCCTCCCGCTCGAGCGCCCGGGCTTCTCCTCGGGAGATCTTGTGGCGGATTCGAAACGCATCCAGGAGCTGAACCTCTCCCCGAGCGATCTCCCCGTCGCAGGCAGCGAGGTTCCAGAGCACACGGTAGATCCGGCGCACGCCCCGGAACGAGGGGGATTCGCTCACAACCGGCCCGATCTCGGACTCGACGACGAGGACCTCGCTGGGCAGGTGAGCGAAGCGCTCCGCGATCGCGACTCGAATGTCCCCCCGCGAGACGTTGACGAGGCTCCCGAGCGCGACCAGGCGCTTCTCCTCTGCCCGGTCGAGCCGGCCGTCGGCCGCGGCGACATCGAGGAGCGCGTCGAGGAGGAGCGCCCGTTCGATCGAGCGCTTGCCGATCGTGAGGTGTTCCCCGCGACGGCCCTCGACCGCGAGCGCTAGGGCTTCGTCGGGTGCGAGTTCGAGTCGGACGCGAAATCCTTCGAGGACCGTGCGCTCGGTCTCATGGACCTCGCCGTCGCAGGCCGCGAGGTGCCACAGAAATCGGTAGACCCGCCGCGCGCCACGCGGCGTCAGGCCCAGGCGCCGAGAGGGCTCGGAGAGGACGTCGGAGTCTGGGGCCGGGGCCGCCGGAATGGGCAGCTCGGGCGCGACCGCGCCCGAGTCGTTGGGGTCCGCCACGAGCTGAACCGCCGGCTCCGCTCCCGCCTCGGCTCCGCTCAAAGGGAGGTGGATCAGCTCGCTGACGTGCGCCTTGGCGAGCGCCTCCCAGACAGGGTCCTCGGGGTCGGGCTGCTCGTGCAGGCAGAACAAGCGCTCGCCGCAGAGGAGAAAGTCGAGGTGGCGCGTCCCCATGTAGGGGGCTCCGACGACTTTGACGCCGCGCACAGGCGGGAGTCCGCGGCGAGCGGCCGCGAGAGCGTCGAGCGCCCGATCCAGGATCGCGCCGCTCCCGGGCTCGAGGTCTCGCTCGAGGCCTGCGCTCGTTCCGGTCGCCGGA
>JAESQQ010000337.1 GCA_016765095.1 Planctomycetota bacterium
CGTCAAGGAGCTCGGGCGGGGCGGAATGGGCGTCGTGTATGCGGTGCGCTCCCCCGCGATTCCTGGGCTCCGAGCCCTCAAGCTCCTCCTCCAGGCCGCTGATGCTGACGCCCGGACCCGGTTTCGCCGCGAGGCGGAGCTCCTGGCTCGCGTCCGCCACCCCGGGATCGTCAGGATTCACGAGATCGGAGAGGACGATGGGGGGTTGTTCTTGGTCATGGACCTCGTGGAAGGCGAGCCGATCGACGAGGTCCTTCGGCGCGGCCCCGTGGCGCCGGACGAAGCTCGGCGTTGGATCCTGGAGGTCGCAGACGCGGTCGCGGCGATGCACGCAGGCCAAGTCCTCCACCGCGACCTCAAGCCTGCCAACCTCATGCTCTGCCCCGACGGACGCGTGCTCCTCCTCGACTTTGGGCTCGCGCGGACCGCTGGCCGGTCTGCGTTGACGCAGACCGGTTCGATCAGCGGCTCCCCGGGCTACATGGCGCCCGAACAGGCCGACGGCCGAAACGAAATGACTCCCGCTGTGGACGTTCACGGCTTGGGTGCGGTTCTGTTTGCGTTCCTAAGCGGCGAGGCGCCCTTTCGAGGTCGAACCGTCCTCGAGGGACTCAAGCGCGTCCTGGGGGAGGAGCCCGAGTGGCCGGCGCACCTCCCGGCGGATCTCGTCGCCGTGGGACGACGAGCGCTCGCCAAGGACCCGCTCGATCGCTATCGAGACGCGGCCGCATTCGCTCAAGCCCTCCGCAGCGCCCTCACAGAGCCGGCCAAGCCTCGGGTGGGCCTCTGGGTAGGAGCCGCAGCGCTCGTTGGGGCAGCGCTGACCCTGAGCCTGGCCCTTGCAGCCTCGTCGCTCTCCCCGCCGAGCGTCGCCGTTTATTCCCCGAGCGCGCCTCCGCGTGAGACACCCCCAGCCTCGCCCGATCCGAGCATTGACCTGACACGTCCCCCCAGGGATCGCCTGGCGCGGGCGCAGTGGTATCGGGAGGCGTGGCGCCTGACCCGAGGAGCGCCCCTGGAGTCGGCCACGCGAAGAGCGTTTAGGAAGCTCCAAGAGGAACCGCTCCTCTCGCTCTCGATCTCTCGTCAGGAGCAGGCCCGAGCGCGCTTTTGGGGAGCCTCGCACTGGGTTCGAAACCGCTTGGAGAGCGTCGACTATGGCGCCTGGGCCAGTGCAGGCCCGAGCGGGCTCCTCCCCAACGGCCCCTGCTTCACGTTCTTCGGAGGCAAGTCGCTCTGGGCGTTCAAGGTCAACGGCTGGCGGGTCTGGCGCTCGACTCAGCCTGGAGCCGCCCTTGAGCTCGTCGACTTCGCGCGGACGTCTGAGGAGAAGGAGCAGACCACCCTCTGGGCGATCGCCGCCCGAGGGGACCGCCTCGGCCTCGCCGGGCCACGCAGGATTTGGGAGAGCGACCTCAGCGCGAGCGACCCGCGCCTCGGGCTGGTCTACTCGGGATCCAACCGCAACGAGGTCGTCGGACTCGCTTACACGCCGGGCGGCCAGCTCGTGGCTCGCAGCAAGCGAGGCAATGGGACCCGGATCTATCTAGCCGCCGCTCCCACAAAGGGAGTCACCCTTGATCGCCGCGCAGAGTCCATGGCCGCTCACCCCACGGAGGAGTTTGTGGTCACGGGTGACAACGGGGGTCTGCTCCGTGTCTGGCGACCGAACCAACCCGACATGCTGGCTCTGTTCGAGCGAGGGGGTCTTGGTCCCTCGACCAGCTCTGGGGTGGCGATCGTCTCGCTGGCGTTTTCGCCGACTGGCGATCGGCTCTACTCGGGGGTCACGCCGCACGAGTCGCTCGCCACCGACCACGAACTTTGGGTCTGGCGGCGCCGGGGGCCCGAGAGCTGGCGAAAGACGCGCACCCAGAGGCTCCCTTGGAAGCCTTCCTTCCTGGACGTCTCGCCTGACGGCGCGTGGCTGCTGATCTCCGGCGAGGCGGGTCAAGTCGCGCTCTGGCCCGCCGGCGACCTCCAGCGCTGAGGCGCTCGGTGGCCGCGGGCTCCGTCGGCCGCCCCGCGCGGTAACCTCTCCCTCCAACGGAGAACGGATCCATGAGTGACCTCTCTCCCGACGCCGGGCGTCGGATCTACCGAATGCTCTGCTTCATGGCCTGGTGCGACGGCGACCTCCCCCAAGCCGAGCGCGACGTTCTGGAGGGATTTCGGGAGGACTTCGGCCTGAGCGAGGTCGACGCGGCGACGCTCGAGGCTGAGGGGAGCGAGGTCGAAGCCCTCGAGCTCGGCGAGGACGAGAAGGAGCTCGAGCTCCTCGTGGACGGCCTGATCGATATCGCCGTCGCGGACGGCAAGCTCGTCCTCGACGAGCAAGCCCGCCTCCACCGCCTCGCGAAAATGATCCAGGCGCCCAACCTCGTCGGTCGAATGGCCGATCGGATCGAGGAGCGGAAGATCAACCTCGAGATTCAGAGCTGGGAGGGCGGCAAGGCGTAGTACGTCGAGCCTCCAAACCCGAACCCAAAGGCAGGCCATGGTCGCTTCGTTTCTGACCCAGCTCGACTCGAGCGACGCCACCGAGCGCGAGGACGCGCTCCTCGAACTCCTCGAGCTAGACCTCACGCCCCACCCAGCAGCGGTGGACCGGCTCGAGGCCATGGTCTTGGCCGAAGAGGAACTCCCAGCCCTCCGACTCGGGGCGCTCCAAGGGGTCCTCGGCGCCGACATGGAGCGCGGCTTCAAGTGGCTGTTCACGATCCTGCGCCAGACCGATCTCGACCCTGAGCTTCGTTGGCGTGCGCTGGGCGTGTTCTCGATCGTTGAGTTCGACGACCCCGAGCAGCAAGCCAGCCAGCTCAGCGATCTCCTCGACTACACCAAGGACCCAGCCGCAATGGTGCGCCTGCATGCGGCGATCAACCTCGCCGGCCTCGACTCGGAGTTCGAGCCAGGCCCGGTGCTCTTGAGCCTCCTGGGGGACGAAGAGGAGCACGTCCGAATCGAGACCCTCAAGGCCTGCACGAGCCTCCCGCTCTCCAAGATCAAGATCGCCAAGAAGGCGATCAAGAGAATGATCAACAACGATCCCTCCGAGGCCGTCAGCAGCTTCGCTGCCATGACGCTCGAAATGATCCGCTGAGGACTTAGTCGGCGCCAAGGAATAACTTCGCGTTTCGCTTGCCCTCGACGCCGCAGGCTGCGTTCGGCTTCGGCCGCGTAGGTCACTACGCCTGCCCTCAGCCTGCCTTGCCTGCGACGCCGAGTCCTGCGCGAAACCCTGAAGTTATTCCTTGGCCCCTCCTCTGATCTCAGGTCCGATAGGGATCGCGACGCCTCGCGCCGCGGGGAGGCTGACCGCCCCACTCCACGAACTGCTCGAGGGCGGCCAGGCCAACCGCGCTGTAGCTCGCCGCGGCTTCCGTCAAGACCCCCGCTGTCCACGACTGACTGGGTGGCTCTTTGCCGGGGCGAAACGCAGCCAGGAGGCGCGCGTAGACCAGGTTCTCAGCGGTCTCTGCCGGGACGCGAGTTGGGACGCGTGCTGGGTGCCGACAGAGGTCTGCCGCTAGGTAACGCGCCAAGCTCTCGGCGGGTGGATCCTCGGCGGGTGGATCCTCGGACTCGGGCTTCTGTCCCCAAATGATGTCGAACATGTGGCCTTGCCCGAGTCGAAGCTGAAGCGGGAGGAGCTCGATCGTGTTGAGGAGCGCGACTCGCTCCTGGAGTTCGCCTCGGGCGGCGCTCGCCGGCAGCGCCAAGCCGTAGCCGCGGCCGCGAACGCTCCATGGGAAGGCGTCCGCGAAGAGGTGGTTGATCAACTCGAGGGTCGCGGGGGTCAGGAGACAGAGGCGCGCCTCGGTCGAGGAGTCGAGGACCGGCGCCGAGAGGAAGGTCCCGGTGTGGAAGTCTTGACCGTGAGCGCTAAAGAGCCGGGTCGGGATCGGCTCGCGCGGGAAGGCTGGCAGGGGAGGGGAGCCTTGGGCCAGGTGGCGAACCATGGGCTGGTCGTGGCCGCGGAGCGGCCCGGCGCAGGCCCGAAAGCTCGCGAGTGCCA
>JAESQQ010000032.1 GCA_016765095.1 Planctomycetota bacterium
CCTTTCTTCCCTCGCTACCGCTCTCGACCTCGCCACCGAATCCGAGCGCCTTCGCCCTAGTTCCCGACCTCTGCGGCTCTCGGCGAGTCTCCGCATCTCCGCGTTGAGAGCTGCCAGTTTCGCGACAGCTTCTCGTGCTCCCGCGCCTAGTCCAGCACGACTCGGAACCCGACGTCGCTCATGTCCTGGCGGTTGGCCCGCTCCTCTTTCGATCGAATCGAGACGGCGAACAGGCTCCCGTCCCGAGACCAACGATAGGTCCGGATCTCCTTGGCTGGCGTGAGGAAGTCGCGCGCGGGAGGTCGCTTGGCCTCGTCTAGGCGGAGATACCAGGCGGGCCAAGGCGTGAGGCCTTCGATACGAAGGGGCTGTCGAGCCTTTCGATCTCCGTCCTCAAGCACCAAGACCCACTCGTTGAGTCCTGGCTGGAGCGGGAGATCCAGCGTGACTCGCCCGCGAGCGCCCCGACGGACTTTGCCCGGGCCTTCCAGACTCAGCTTGGCCTTGGGTGGGTCGAGGCTGGCACGGAGTCGAACTTGCTGGCTTCGAATCGGTTCGAGGGGCTCTTCGAAGGTCAGGACCAGCGGAGGCTGGGACGCGACCGGCGGCGCGCTCCGCGTCAGCCAGGCCCTCCCCGCGAGCACACTGAGTGCGCCCACTGCGAGCAGCACCGCGAGCCCAATCGCCTTCGCGTGGCTCCGTTTCGGCGGCGCGACGCTCGAGGGGGTCCCGCTCAGATAGCAGTCGAGGTCGGCGGCGAGGGCGCTCGCGTCGGGGTAGCGCTGGGCGGGGTCGCGGGCCAGCGCCTTGAGGCAGATTTCGCTCAGCTCTGAGGGGACCCCGGGCGCGACGTCGGCGGGGGCGGGGACGTCCTCGTTGCGCGTCCGGAGACGGAGCTCGGTCCCGGAGTCGGCAGGGAACGGTCTCTGTCCTGTGAGGACTGCAAAGAGCATGATCCCGAGCGCCCACACGTCGGTCCAAGGGCCGTTTCGGTCGCGCTCAGTCTGCTCGGGCGCCATGTAGGCAGGGGTACCCATGACGGCGGCGGTCAGGGTCAGCCGCTCGACTTCGTCGGAGAGGGCCAGCCCGAAGTCGGCGACTCGAACGTGACCGCTCGGGTCGACGAGGACGTTGGCGGGCTTCACGTCGCGGTGGATCACTCCGTGGGCGTGGGCGTGGCCGAGGCCTCGCGCGGTGTCACGGAGGAGCCGCAGTCGCTCCTCCCGATCTCCGGTGAACAGGCAGTCCTTCAGGGTACGTCCCCCGGGGACTAGCTCGTAGACGAGGTAGGGCATGCCCGCCACCTCGCCCGAGGCGTGGACCCGGACCAGGTTTGGGTGGTTGAGGGCCGCCGTGAGTTGCCCCTCGCGCAGGAAGCGCAGGCGCTGTGGTTCGCTCATTCGGCCTCGAATGAGCTTGAGGGCTACGTCGCGACCGGCCTCTAGATCGTGGGCTCGATAGACGACGCCCATGCCCCCCGCGCCGAGCTCAGAGTGGAGTCGGTACTGCCCGAGTTACGCGCCAGGGCGGAGAACCACGCTCCCCACGGCTGGCTGGGCTCCACTGCCGTCGCCGCTCCATTGGGTCTGGTCGGGAGTGGCTCTGCCCTCCGCGGGCGGGGCCGCGCCCTGGTCGAGGTAAGTGACGTCGTCGCCGAAGCGAGTGGCCTCCGCGGGCGGGGCCGCACCCTGGTCGAGGTAAGTGACGTCGTCGCCGAAGCGAGTGGCCTCAGCAGGCAGGGTGGCGTCGGGTCCGAGGTAGGTGACGTCGTCGGCGTCGCCAAGACGGCCCGCCCCAGGGGGGTCGTTGGGGGCTGGCGGTCTCGTTGCGTCGTCCACTAGAGCGGATGCTACCCGGCTCTCGCGTCGCGATCCCATTCCGACTCAGAGGGCCACGGTGGAACCAAGGAAAAAGGCCCCAGTCAAAGACTGGGGCCTCTTGAAGTCGGCGAGCCGGACTCGGCTCAGCTGAACTTGGTGTAGGTCCAATCGACCACGTCGCGGAGCGGGCCGCTGAGCTGCATGCCCCAGTCGTGCGAGCTGCCGAGCAGCTCGCTGTAGAGCAGCATGAACTGGAGCGAGAGGAAGATCAGGCCGAACAGGAGGCCGATCGTCCAGACCGCGTGGGAGCGCTTCGACTCCATTTCCATGGCGCGCATGCGCGAGCTGTTGGTCATGCGGTTGGAGCGACGCGAGGACTTCCCGCCGCCTCCGCCGATTCCAGCCACGCCGTCGGTCTCACCCGACTCGTCCATGAGCTCAAAGGCCTCGGTCTCCATGGACTCGTCTGAACCGACCTCCACCAAGGCCGCGTCGGACTCGGTCTCGACGAGACCCATGTCCTCCGAAATCGAGGGAACCTCGACGGTCGGGATCACGGCCTCGGGGTCCATGCTGTCGGCGCTCTCGAAGCCCGAGAGGCCCGACATGCCGCTCATGTCGCTTTGGAAGCCGCTGCTTCCGCTTTGGAAGTCGGCGCCCGACCCGCTGAGGTCCATGTCGCTGCCCGACATGCCGCTCATGCCCGACATGCCGCTCATGCCGCTCATGCCCGACATGCCCGACATGCCCGACATGCCCGACGCCATTTCACTGTCGTGGGGCGAGACGGTGTATTCCTCCGTCGTGTCGAAGATGATCTCCTGCTGCGACCCTGAGCGTGCTCCGCCCATGATGTCGCCAATGTGGATCACCGTGTCGGAGGTCGAGTCCTCCAGGATCAGCTCGTCCGAAGACTCCGCGATCCCCATTTCCTGATCGGAGTCCGTCAGGATAATGGTGGGCTCGGTCTCGCGACCCTGCTTGAGGGCGAGCACGTCCTCTCGCTTGAACTTCATGCTGCTGCCAGCACGGAACCCGCGAAGCTCTGCGTTCGAGACGAGGCGCTTGAGCTCCTCCTCATCGATTTGCAGTTCCTCCAGGACTTCCTGGAAGGTCATGTATTCGACTGCCATCAGACGGCTCCTCGAAATCCCCGTGAGGGGTGCCTCCAACTCTTAAGAAGCTGGGGGACGTTTTAGGAGAGCAACGCGCGCTGTCACTCTCCGGGTGGATCTTAACCTACGACTAGCGCCTCTTCTTCGGCTTGCCGCCCCTGTCGATCGCCTTCTTGATGTCGGAGACCGGGGGGTTTTGCTTGCGACCATTGGGCAGATACTCGTTGGGGATCTGCAAGTCGTAGGAAATGTTGCGGACGGCGCCCATCTTGAGGTTGCCTTCCTTGTATTCGTAGATCGCCAGGTGCTGGCTGGCCGAGTCGAGGACGAACAGAACGTCGCGCCCCTGCTGGGCCGTGCCGGTTCCCGTCACTGCGAAGAGTTGGCCACCGCCAGCTGCTTGACCGTAGGCGCGGGGGAGGGCGTCGCCGTTGGAGACCATCAGCGCCGCGACGAGGGCGACGCAAGCACCCGCCAGGAAGGCGATCACGAAGTTGCTCTTGGATTGAGTCATAGGACCTAACTCTTGTTGCCCACTAGCGTAGGCGGATGGGTTGGGCGCGGATTATAGGCACACTCGGAGTGAGGTGTCTACTCGGTTCCGAACCACCTCTCAACTCCCTGGGGGGGTGTTCGGGAGCGAGCATGAAGGCTCCACTTCGACGTGCGGTCACGGGCTTGCCATCATTTGGTCATCGCGGGCAGCTAGAAACGCTCTAATCGGCCACGAGAGCCCCTTTGTGGAGTCTTCGCCTAAATTTTGGCAGAGCTGGATCCGTCACGAGAGCGTCAACCTTTCCAGCCAGAGACCGTCGAGCGGCGAGTTTCGCGCCCGCCCTAGCGATCGGGCGTCTGGAGCCAGCGGTCCATGAGGGCAGCCAAGTCGCCTTCGATCACGCCGCCTGCGGTCGCCTCTCCCTTGACTCCGAACACCAGGGCCGCTGGCAATCCCGGGAGGGGCTCCTCCTTGTATTTCTCGTAGAGGAGGCCCAAGACGTCTTCGCCCTCGCGGTCCGAACGGAGAATCACGTGGGCCAGCTTTGGGCTCTCGAGGCGGGTCAGGACCCGCGAGTCTTCCGCGAGCGCGGCCGCGACCGCGACGCTCGACTCGTCGTCGCCCAAGAAAATAACGAGGGTCTCGCCGAGTCGGCCTGCGCTCAATTCGAGGGCGTCACCGATCGAGCGCGAGGGGCGGGGGCCGGCCTCTCCGGCCGCGCGGCGCCGTTTTCGGTCTCCGAGCGTGAACCCGGCGTAGCCCACAAGGGCGACGCCAATCATAGTCAGGAGCATCAACCACTGCATACCCAGAGAGTACACCGTGGCAGGGGTGGGTTGCACGGAAGGCCTTCGCCCGAGATAACAATCTTCTGGGAACCTCTTCCTGGGGAGCGGCGTGGCCGACGAAACCAACGACGACGCGAAGACCGACGAGTCCGAACTCGAGGGTGGGCTCGGTGAGGACGCTCGCTGCGCACGCCTGAGGACTGCCCTCCGCGAAGCCCGGCGACGCCTGCGGCGACTTGAAAGCGAGAAGGAAGCCCTTCGAGAGGAGCTCCTGAGCGCCGCCGAAATGATCGAGACCCTCGCGATCGATCTCGAGCGGGCAACCCTCGACTAGTCGTAGCCTCTCCGGGCCTGTCTCCAGGGAATCCCTCTCGCGAGTCGCTGCGCCAGACCGAGGCGCGGCTGAGCGAACTCTCCAGCGTCTCCCAGCCTGCGGGGAGATTCGGATCGAGCGAGGCTTGGTTCGAATCGAACTGCTTTCGTAGGGGAGGGGTTTACAGCGACTGACGTAGAAGCGCGCAAGAAGAGAGAGCGTCAGTCCCCCCGGGACAGGCGTCGGGCGGGGGTAAACCCCGCACCCTACAGATCGACCAGGAGGCCCCCGAGGGGGCTCGCAATGCGCTTCCGTAGGGGCGGGGTTTACCCC
>JAESQQ010000338.1 GCA_016765095.1 Planctomycetota bacterium
CACGCCCTCGCCGCCGCCCTCGCCGCCAGAGACGGGAGCGCGCTCGAAGTCGAGCGACACTTGCGGAAGCATGGCAAGCCCCGCCGAGCCGAACTCGAGCTCCTTCCCTACCTCGCGGCGGCCCGAGCGGGGCGACTCTCCGAGCCCAAAGCGCGCGCCGCCCTGGACCTGTTCGAGGATCGGCGCGGCCCCACCCCTACGGAGCTCGGAGGGCTCCTCGCCTTGGGTCAGGTCGTCGCGAAAAAGAGGAGCGAGCAGCAGGTACTGGCGGAGTCGGGGCGAGAGGCTCCTCAGTTACCGACTTGGACCCGAGAGAAGATCCTGCTCGAGTTGAGAACGCCTTTGGCCACGACCTCCCTCGCGGCGATCGTTGAGTTTGGCCAGGGGTTGGGTCCTGAGTGCGGCGCGGTCCTCACCCAGCGAGTGAGCGAAGTCCTCCTTCAAGACGCCCCTCGGGTCGGCCAAGTCTCCCTCCCTCGAGCCAGGATCGCTCGGGTAGCGGTCGCGATTCGGGCCTTCCGAACGCTGGCACCCCACCCACACCCGCTCCCCGCTCGCGAAGGACTCTCGGCCTTCGCCGCCGGAAGGATCACCGCTCTGAGCTCCGATCTGGCCGAACCGGTAGGGGAAGAAGGCTTCGACTTCGCCCTCGCGCTGGCCGACGCCCTCCCCGACGACGCATTGATTCAGAGCACGGCCGGCCAGGCGATCTGGAACGCACGCCTCACGAGCCCAGCGCGCTGGCGAGGTCTCCTCCGCGTCGCTGGTCGAGAGCTCGCGACCGTGCGCAGTCAGGAGACCGCTATCCGCCCGAGGCTGGAAGCGAAAGTCCTCTCTCGGCTGCTCTGCCTCCTGAGGGGGCTGCAAGAGTTCCTCCCTCCGGCTGCGCGAGACCCCAAGCAGCTCGAACGAGCCCTCGTCGTGATCGATCGTCGCGCTCAGCTCGACCCGAAGCACGCGCTCGACGCCCCCGCCGACCGGGCTTATGTGCGACTGTTGCTGGGTCGTCTCGAGCAAAGCGAGCTCGACGCGCTCCCCGCGCGAAACGTTAGTCCGCGCGTGAAACTGGCGCGGCTTTACCTCGCGCCAGAGGAGCTCTCGCGGGTCCCCGACCTGTTGGCGGCGCTGCGGTACGTAAGGCGAGAGGTGGCTCCAGGCGCCCTCTTACACCGCTGCGGACTGGATCTGCTCTGGCCCAAGGAGGGACCCGCCTCCCCCTCGGCCTCGGCTCGGGAGCCCTACATAGACCAACTGGCGAGCGCGCTCGCCAGGCGAAATCGCCCTTATTCGCTCCACTGGCGAATCCAAGCCGCCCGCCTGGCGCTCCCGATCGCACCCGGGCGCTGTCGTCAGAAGCTCTCGAGAGCGGCGAGCCTGGCGCTCACGGCTGGCTGGACCGAACAGAGCCGCGCGCTGAATACGGCCGCGTCTGCGCCCACTGACGCTCTGCTCGCGGAGTTGGCCGACCAGGCGCTCGAGCTCGAACGAAACCCCTAACGAGAAGCGCTCTCCCCAGACCCGGAGCCCCCATGAGCACAGCCGAAGCCCTCGCCCAGCGTCAGCTCGACGCCTACAACGCCCACGACCTCGAGGCCTTCGTGGCTTGCTACGCCGACGAGGTCGAGGTCCGGACCTTCCCCGGCGCGGGGCCCCCCGACTTCACCGGGCATGGCGCGCTCCGAAGCCGCTACGGCCCGCTCTTTGAGAAGGGCACGATCCAGGCCGAGCTCCTGACGCGGATCACGATCGGAAAGACCTCGATCGACCACGAACGAGTCACCGGCCTCGGTGAGGACCGGGTCGTGTTCGCCGTCGCGATCTACGAAGTCGGCGACGAACGGATCCAAAAGGTGTGGTTCATTCGCGGGGACTGAGGCGAGACCCAGGTCTGCCAAGTCGAGCGCAGGGACCCAACCCAGGCTGGATCGAATGCGAACCAGTGCACAAGGAGCATCCCGCACGTCAACTCGGCGAACCCAAGCGTGGCCAGGATCCCTAGCTGGAGGAGCGTCGCTGCCAGCCAAGCCCAAGGACGCGAGCGCGCCCAAACACAGAGCGGGAGGAAGCAGATCTCGACGGCCAACGCGCCCCAGGTCAGAACCTTGAGAGAGGCCGGCGGGAGCCCCAGCAGCAAGTCGCGGAGCCCTCCCGGCCGAGCCAGAGGAAGCTCCAAGACGAACCGCAAGGCCTCACCGCTCCGCCAGGAGGGGCAGGTCATGACCTTGTCAAGTCCGCTGAAGGTGTAGCCGAGGGCTAGCAAGATCCAAGCCGCCCTGACCGTCCAACGCGGACAGAACCAGCGGCCCTCGGGCGCCTCCTGAAGCGCGAGCGGCTCGCCGCGGGGGACGGTGGCGCTCAACAGCAAGAGCGAGCCGACGTAGGGCAGCGAGGGGTTGCTGATCAGGTTGTTGCGGTTGAAGAGGCAAGCCGCCCCGTAGGCGAGCAGGACCGCGATCACACGGCGCTGCACGCCGGCAGCGAACAAGAGCGAGAGCAGCGCTAGGCCCCCCAGGAAGGCCTGGACCTGCCAGGGCTGGTCCCAATGATCGAGAGGGTTGGGGAGGATTCCGGCCGTAAAATTCAGCTCAGCGTTCGGAACCGTCCCGTCTCGACTAAAGACCTCTCGGGCGTATGGGATCAATCCGACGAAGCGCAGGACGAGGTAGAGACCGAGTCCGATCCGAAACCACGCAAACGCCAGCGGACCCATGGGATCGCGTTCCTCGCTCATGAGCTGCCCCCAGCTCCCGCGCCGACCTCGCGGCACTCCAGCTCCGTCAGGACCCAACTCCGCGGCGAACCTGGCGTCTTGGAGCGCAGCTCGACGCGCAAGTTCTCAGCGTCCGCGGGGACGTCGAGTTCGCGGCGCAGCCTGCCCTGGGGCGAGAACGCCTCGCGGGCGACCGCCCTCCGGAGCTCGTCGGGGAGCAGCGGTCCGTAGGAGAGCAGCGCCCCATAGACGTTGCGGCGGTTGTAGGGCCCCGAGAAGCTCGCGCAGCGCTCAGGGGTCATGGGAACGCGCTCCTCGAGCCCGTCGCGGTCGTAGACCAAGGTCAAGTCCCACGCGAAAGTCTCGACTCCCTTGTGAGCGCTGAAGACCTTGGGGAGGGGAGCCACACCGCTCGCGGCACCGACGCCCTTGAGGACGGGCACTCCGGTCAACTGACCGAGGAAGGAGAGCAGGCCTAGGGCGAGGACGCCCAGGGCGGCGCGCTCGTGGCGCCGACGGCGTGCGGGCTCAACCACGGGGACCCTCCGCTCCGATCCAGGCCGGGAGAAAGACGGCCGGAGGGCGATCCTCGACGTCTTCCAGATCACGAGCCAGGAGTTGGTCCTCGAAGCGATCTTCGAGCTCTGGACCCAACCCGCA
Organism: Planctomycetota bacterium; assembly: GCA_016765095.1. Taxonomy (GTDB): domain Bacteria; phylum Planctomycetota; class J058; order J058; family J058; genus NORP233. The sequence goes on from JAESQQ010000338.1 coordinate 3,371, forward strand.
GACCACCTCGCCCTCCTCAGGCCGAGGGTTGTGCCAAGTCCCAAACAGCATGTCGATCGGCGCTAGGTCGGCGTAGTTGTTCGCGTGGTGCCCCCGCTGGTGGTGGATCCGGTGCATTTCCGGGCGCTGGATCAAGTATCCAACCCAGTGCGGAGTGCGCAGGTTGAGGTGATAGAAGAGCTCTGAGGTCCCAGCCAGTAGGGTGTAGATCGCTGCTCCCTCTGGAGAGCAGCCCATGAGCCCAAAGGCCAGGGCGCTGCTGATCAGCGCGTTGCTGCCCGCCTCCAAGGGGTGCTTGTAAAAGGCCATGGCGACCTCCAACCGCTCGGGAGCGTGGTGCGTCTGATGCAACCAGCGCCAGAGGAGCGGAGACTCGTGGCGCGCCCGGTGCCAACCGTAGTAGAGGGCACAGCTCACGAGGTAGGTCAGCCCACCTTGGGCCCAAGGTGACCAAGTCCGCAGGCCGAGGCCGACGCCTGAGCGAGCCAGCCACGGGTCGAGCCAAGCTCCGACCAGGAGGACGACACCCACTTGGGCCAGGTTGAGGGCCAAGACTCGGGTCCACCAATTCGGCACCCTGCGCAGCGGCCGAGCGGGCCACAGGCGCTCGGCGCTGATCGCTACGAGACCCACCACGAATACGAGAACTAACGCCAAGCTCACCTCCAAGCCCGCACCTTTGGCAGACCGACTTGTTCTAGGACCCCAGGGCTCGTAAATCTTCTTAAACTAAATCCACGATTCATTAAGCCAGCCTTAACGATTGAGACCGCGCATGAACCCCGCCCAGACGCTTCGCCTCCACCAGTTGGAGGGCTTCTTTCACGTCGCAACGCACGAGGGATACGCGCGAGCGGTCATGGCCTTGCCCTATGCGATCACCGAACCCGCGCTCCACCAGCAAGTCCGCAAGCTGGAGCGAGCCTTGGGTGGCAACCGCCTGCTCACGCGCGGCCCCGGACGTCGAATGCTCATGACGCCCGCTGGGCGAGAGCTCTACGCCTTCGCGGCGCCCTACTTCCGCGAACTCCCCGGAGTCGTTCGAGGGATCCAGGCCGGCGCTGGGACCCTGGTCGTCGCGAGCGATCCGCTCTTCTTAGAGCCGCTCTGCGCGCCCGTCGCCGCCCTCCTCCGTCACGACGTGCCGGGGCTCGGCCTGCGCCTCGACGCGGAGGGCGGTGACCTCGCCGCGCGAATTCGCTCGGGCGACTGCGACCTCGCCGTGTCTGCGTTCGAGGGCGAAACGCCGCCTGACCTGAGCCGTCGTCCGCTGGGGGTGCTCGGTCTTCAGCTCGTCGTCCCGACCGGGCACGAGCTCGCGCGGCGCCGCCCCCCCCTCCTGCCTCGACACCTGACGGGGGTCAAGCTGGCGATCTACACCGCAGGGACCCCCGGTCGCCGACTGACCGACGCGGGTTTGATCGCCGCCGGAATCGAAGTCGAAGTCGCCTGCGAGGCGTCCAACGCGGCGGCCCTGTTCGCGCTCGCCGCAGCCGGCGTCGCTCCCGCCTTCGTGCCCATGCTCCGCGGGTCCCGACGCCCTCCTCGCCGACGCAAGCTCCCCACGGGCGGGGTCGCGTTTGACGTCTCGGACCTGTTCCAGCAGGTCGCAGGTCTGCCTCCCTTCGGGCTGACCTATCGGACCCCCAGCGCCGCCCTCGAGCACTTCGCCGCCGCCGCGCTCCGAGTCCTCCGCTAGTGGCCAGCCCGATCAAGTCGTAACCTCTGCTCCTGGTCTCGGTCTCGCTCCCCCGAGGCCGAGCTGAAAGGCCCCCATGAACGAGGTTCGTCGCCGACAGATCGAGGCTCTGCGCGGTTGGCCGCTGGCGACCCTGCTCGTGACGCTCCTCTGGGCGCCGGCCCAAGCCCAACCCCAGGTCCTCGACTCCACGGGCAAGCGCGCCCCGTCTACGAGAGCCGAAATCCTGTTCGCCGCGAAGGTCACCAAGGCGGCCTCCCTCCCCCTCGAGCGCGCCAGTCGCTTGGTTCAACCCGCTGGCGAGCCCCAGCCCCTCGCCGGCCAGAAGCTCCGAGGGCAAGGAGAGCAAGTTGAGTTGGCGGGCCTGAGCGTGATCCGCGTGGCCTTCGGCACCGCCCAACAGGCCAAGCTCGCAGCAGCTCTCATGGGCCGCGGCGCGAGGGTCGACCCCGACGAGCCCAGGTACGTGACTCAGGTCACAGGACCCAAGACCAGCCCCGAGATCCTGACCCAGATCGAGTCCCTCGCCACGGGAGCCACGCTCCCCGAAGACCTGGCGAAGTCCCTCCTCGCAAGCGAAACGTCCCGCAACGATTACGCGTGCGAGCTCGAAGTTCCTCGGCCCAGCTTGGGCTTCACTGGCGTGGAGGTGAACCTGAGGGGGTTGTCCGTGTTCAGGCTCCGCTTCGACTCGGAGAGAGACGCGCGGGTGTTCCTGGAGAGGAAGATCAGCGAGATCGCTTCGCGGGGGGTCATGCACCGACGGGGCCAGGAGCTGGTGCTCCTCGCAGGGCCAAAGCTCTCGGAGCTAGCCTTGGCTCGCAAGGCGCTCAAGGCCGCCTGGAAGGCCGGCGCTCCGCCCAAAGGCAAGGCCGGCGCGATCGGAGTGTGGGGCAAACGCGGACCCGAGCGCGAGCGCACCTTCGCGGTCTACTCGACAGCCGAGGGCACCCTCTACCAAGCGGCCGCCGGGCTTCTTCGCGGCTGCCGCAAGGAGGCGAGCGGCACCACGAAGTCCCTCGGACTGGAGTGGAGATTCTCCGACCCCAAGACGCGAAACCACGTCCTGTTCCAAGTGCGGGCGAGAGGACTCGGCGGTGAGTCGACCCTGACGCGCGCGGGCGGCGTCCTGCTCACCCCCGAAGGTGCTCTCCACGTCAGCGCGCGGACCCAGGACGAGTCCACCCAGGAGCGGCGTTACCTGTTGGAGCTCATGAACGCGGTCGGGCAGAAGCCCCCGGCGCGAAGCACGGAGCGAGTTCGCCTCCCAGAGCCCCGCTGAGCAGAAGAGACGCCAAGTCCGCGAAAGGACTCAGAGGCCGACTTGCGCGGCCTCGGGGACGGGCGGGGGTAAACCCCGCCCCTACCAGACCGTGCTGCCAGCGGCCAATGCGGGGGGACCGAATGCGATCTGTAGGGTGCGGGGCGCCCTGGGGGGGACCGAATGCGATCTGTAG
>JAESQQ010000033.1 GCA_016765095.1 Planctomycetota bacterium
CACGCCTGGGAACTGGGACAAGGGCGTCCCGGTCGACACCGACTCGCTCCTCTTCACCGGAGCAGGGGGTAACGGGAGCAACAACAGCAACTGCGACATAACGACCCTCAGCGGCGCGAACAGCGTCCTTGCGCTCGACATGACCGGCTACGCAGGCACGCTGACCTTCGACCAAGACGTCAGGGTCACGGGCAACGCGACGCTCCGGGGGGCCGTGGTCTTGAACGCGACCTTGACGCTGACCGGCGTGACTCAGAGCCTCGGGGCGACGACGACGATCGCGGCGGGGGGGATCCTCCAGGCGAGCGCGGGGGGCGGGACGACGACGATCGAGAACGGAACGACGACGTCGGTCAGCACCGGGGCTCCGGGGGGTCTGCTGGATATCGACGGGAACCTCGTTCTCGACGGGACGTTGACGGTGACCGGTGCGGGTGCACTGGACCTGGAGGGGACGCTGACGGGCACGACGGCCTTCCTCAACGGCACGGGCAACGTGAACGTGGCGGGCGGGACGGTGACCCTGACGGGGATCGCGGTCAACATGACGGGCGGCGCGTTCGTGCTCGACGGCGCAGGCACAGTGGCGCTGGCGCTGGACACGGCGGATACGTTCAACAACTTCACGAACACGGCGGGCGGCCTGGTGACCGTTTCGGGTCCGGCGGCGCGGCGATTGACCGTGGGCGGGGCTCTCGCGACGAGCGGGACGGGGTTGACGCTCGCAGACAGCGGCGCTCAGATCGGCGGGGCGCTGACGGTTAACGGCGGCGGCAACTTGACCGGCAGTGGCGGGACGCTGGAGGTCGGCGGGAGCGTGAACTTCACGCTCGCAGGCACGATCGACCTGACGGCGGTGGCGACGGAGCTGTTGCTGAGCGGGGCGGGTCCCTTGAGCGTGACGCAGGCGACCCAGTCGGTGGGCGCGGTTCGGCGGGCGACGGGCGTGGGCCTGGTGAGCTGGGTGGGCGCGATCGACGCGGTCAGCCTGCGGGTGGACACGGGCTCGTCGAGCGTGACGCTGGGCGCGGGCGGGGCGATCTCGGACTTCCTGGATATCAACGCGGGGACGTTCACGCCGAGCGCTGGGCTCTCGATTGGGGGAGACATTGACTTCACGGGCGGAAACCTGGCGGCAGCAGGCAGCACGATCACGCTGAGTGGAGACCCAGGTCCTCAGCTGGTGACCTCGGCGGGTGAGGTGTTCGCGAACGTGATCGTGAGCAACGGCACGGGGACCGTGCAGCTCCAAGACACGGCTCAGTTTGGGACCCTGGCCTTGACGGCGGGGGACTTCGACCTGAACGGGAACACCCTGACGGTGACCGGGGCGACGGGCTTCGACGGCGCGAACGTGACGATCGGCGGCGGGGTCCTGGACCTCAACGGGACGGTTAGCACCGCGGGCGCGGGGAGCGTGGTGACGCACGCCAGCGGGACGGTGCGCGCGAGCGCCGCGCTGGTGGGCCTGGGGACGGTCGATTGGCGAGGGGCAGGAGGCGGAATCTTCACGCTCGACGGGGCGACGCAAGCCCTGACGACGCCAGTGGCAGGTGGCAGCACTGGGTTTGGGGTGTTCAACGCGAACATGTCGGCCCTGGCTACGATCACGGGGACGCTGACCACGCAGACGACGAACGTGACGGTCTCGACGGCAGAGCTGCGCATGACGACGAACACGATCACGGTCGCGAACAACCTGACGCTGACGAACGGGGCCGTGCTGACGAGCACCACCGGAGCGGTCACGGTGACGGGGAGCCTGATCCAGACGAGCGGAAACGTGACGACGGGCGCGGGCGCGCTGACGGTCGGGAACGCGCTGACGATCACGTCTGGGGCGCTCTCGGTCGGGGCCGGTGACGCTGACGTGGGCGGGAACCTGACCGCCGGGGGCGCGGGCAGCAGCTTGGTGCTGAACGGGAACCAGCTGAACGTGGCGGGGCCGGTCGCCAATTTTGGCAGCCTGGGGACCTTTACCCCGGGAGCGGGGAGTCTGGTCACGCTGGACCGGAAGGTCTCGGACGGGCCGGTGGCGCTGACTCCTCACCCGACGGCGTTTGTGGGCTTCACGATCGACCGCTTGGCCTTCGGGGACCAGGTCGTCCCGGCGGTCCGGGCGCTGGTGGCTACGGGTCCGGTGAACGTCACGATCGGGTCGCTGGTCGCGACCCAGGACCTGGCCTTCAACGACGCGGGCTCGCAGGTCGTGATCGCGGGTCTGGGTCGGATCAATGGATTCACGGGCGGGCAGACGGTCACCTTCCAGGGTGGGCTGTCCGTGCTCGCAGCGGGTCAGTTCGTGATCCAACCGCCCGGTGGGACTGGCGGCGCGGATCTCGTGTTCGCCGAGGGCTCGGTCTCGACCTTCGCGGGGACGGCGGTCTGGACGGTCCAGGGGACCTCGGGTGCTCCGACGAACCGAATCCGGCTCAGCGACGGGGCGGCGAGCAACCTCGTCCGCTGGACGGTCAACACGGCGGGAGCGGTGGTCGACGTCGACTTCGCGGACCTAACCGACAGCGCGGCGCCGGACGGGCCGACCGCGATCGACTCGAACAACATTGCCGTGAGCTCCACGGGCTGGGTGTTCGATCCGCGCGTGGTGACCTGGACAGGCAACGGCGGCAACGCGTTTTGGAGCACGCCTGGGAACTGGGACAAGGGCGTCCCGGTCGACACCGACTCGCTCCTCTTCACCGGAGCAGGGGGTAACGGGAGCAACAACAGCAACTGCGACATAACGACCCTCAGCGGCGCGAGCAGCCTCCTGGGGCTCGACATGACCGGCTACGCTGGGACCTTGACCTTCGCCCAAGACGTGAGGGTCGTCGCGGGGACGACGACTCTCCAGGGGGCCGTGGTCGTGAACGCCACGCTCACGCTCAGCGGGAGCTTGGTCAACGACTCCGCTCTCTCGATCAGCGTTGGGGACGTGGTCCTCGTCGGTGGAAATCTGAGCGGTGGAGACACCCTCGGTGACGGAATCAGCGGCGCTGGCAACATGAGCGTCGCGGGTTCGGTTACGGCGACCGGGGTCAACTCGGCGCTCGGCATGAGCGGGGGCGTGTTCACACTCACCGGCGCCGCTTCGCAGGCCCTCAACGTCGACACGGCGGACACTTTTCCGACCCTAGTCGTCGGCCCCTTCGGCGCCGCGGTCGCCGCCAACACCCTGACCGTCGCAGAGGACCTTCAGCTCAACGGAGACCTGATCCTCAGCGCCGGCGGCGGAGACGTCGGCGGCAGCCTGCAGCTTGTCGCAGGCAGGACCCTGACGGGTGCCGGCGGCACGCTGGCGGTCGGCGGAGACTTCGAGACCCAGCTGACCTCGGTCTTGGCAGGGACCTTGCCGACGATTCAGCTCGACGGCGGCGCCCTTCAGACCGTACGGCAGAACGGGATCGCGCTCGTTGACGTGACCGTCAACAACGCCGTCGGCGCGACCTGGATCAGCTCGCTCCTTCTGACCGGCAACCTAACCGTCCTCGACGGGAGCATTACCCTCCCCCCCGGGCACAACCGACTCGTCAACCTCGACATGTCGGCGGGGACCCCCGGCACGCTGACGACGCTCGCGGGAGCCGGCAACCAGCTCCAAGTCCTCGGCGACTGGAACGTAGCTGGCGCGACCGCCTTCGCCCACAACGGGACGGCGGTCATTTTCAGCGGGACCCAAGTCGCCCAGACCGTAGACCCAGGTCCCTTGGCTGCGACCCAGTTTGCAGGCTTGACCGTCGATAAGCAGGGTGGCGATTGGCTGAACACCGGCAACCCGCTCTCGGCGGCGGCGGTCGTGTTCAACGGCGCGGTTGCGCTCAATGCCTCCGTGACGGCGACCTCACTGACCGTTGGCGCCGGCACCCTGGACACCACGGGTCAGGCCTTGACGGTCAATGGCCTGACGACCCTCTCGGGGGACGTCACGGTCGGAACGGGCTCGGTCCTGACCTTCAATAGCAACGTCACGGCCACGGCCGGGACGGTCACTATGACTGCTTTGACCAACGCCACGGTCAACTTCGACGGCCTCGGCGCCACGATCAACCTCGGTGCTGGGACCTTCACGGGCAGCGGCGGGTTGGTGACCTTTGGGGGTCAGACGGGCATGACCCTTCAGACCAACGGGACGACCTTCCCCAACGTTCAGATCGACGTCACGGTGCCCGTCACGACGGTCACCCACAACGCCGGAACGGCGCTGGTCATTGGCGGGACCCTGACCTTGAACGGGACCTTGACCCTCGGCGGCGCTGGCCCGACGACCGTGGCCAACACGGTCACCGTCAACTCGGGCGGAGTCCTCAACGCCACCGTTCAAGACTTCACGATTACGGGTGCGAACGACCTCCAACTCGACGGTCGCCTGAACTGCGCCCCGAGTCGATCCGTGACCGTCGGGGGTAGCTTCGACGGGACCGGGGCCGCCTCGAACCTCCAGATCGCTGGAGGGACCCTCAGCGTCGCGGGCGCGAACGCGGACTTCGCGACCCTCAATACCGTCAACTGGGGCGCTGGCGGGTTCTTGATCCTCAACAGCGGCGTCCCGCAGGCGCTCCTGCCCAGGACGGCGGTCGGCTTCTCGAACTTGACCGTCAACAGCAGCAGCGTGGTCACAGTTCCCCAGGCGGGAGTCGACTTCACGGTCAGCAGCGCCTTGCTCGTTCAGGCGGGGACTCTGACCCTCGAGCGCTCCATGACGGTCGCGGGCGCGGCGACGATCAACGGCGTACTCACCTCGACCAACAACAACGGTGGCGACACGCTGCAATTCCAGGGAGGCCTCACGATCGCGGGCGCGGGTTCGGCCATGACCGTGGAGCAGCTCGCCAACGGGGCGGGAGTCGTGACCCTGATCTTCAACGAGGGCACGACCTGGAACGTCTCGGCTGTCAGCGCAGTCACCCTGACGGGTCTCGACGGTGACGACTTCGTTCTCCTGCGCGACCAGAACGCAGGCTCCGACGGAACCCTCGGAACGGGGCTCCCAGGGCCGTCACTTCCCCCAAACCAAGTGGGTCAGTGGTTGGTCAACTCCAAGATCGTGATGAGCATCAGCATCTGCACGATCCAAGACTCAGAGGCGCTCCTGAGCGGGGCTCCGGCGGGCCTGGTCCAAGTCCCGACGAGTTCGATCAACGGCGGCGGGAACGACAACTGGAGCTTCCCAGGCGGCACCAAGATCTTCACCGCGGCCATAGACAACAATTGGAGCACCGCGGGCAACTGGATTCCGACTCCGCCGACGCAGTTCGACTTCGTCGAATTCGCGAACGCCAACGCGGCCTCGCTCAGCGTTCAGGACGTCGCGGGGCTCCAGATCCTAGGTCTCGACCTCGACGGGAACTCGGTCGGTGACGGCGACGGGTCGGGGGGGCGCTATCAGGGGACCCTCCGCCTCGATCAAGACTTGATCGTCAACGGGGCGGTTGTGCTTCAGGGGGTTACGAACCTCAACGGGCGAACCTTGACCGTCGGCGGCGCGAGCAAGTTCGTCCTCCTCTCGGACGACGGTGGGACCTTGAACACTGGGACGGGCGTCCTGAACGTGATCGGCGGCACCTCCTCGATCGAGGGAGTCCTGAACATTGACTCGGCTGGGCAAGTTTGGCTCGGCGGAAACGTCCTGAGCACCAGCAACGGCACGATCGACGACGGCGGCACGCCCGGCTCGCTGACCTTCGGCGGGACGAGCTCCGACCTCCAGACAGGGCCCTTGGCTGTGACCCTCGGGGCGACCTCGGTTGCCTTCGTGCACAGCACGACTGCCCAGTCGATCACGCTCGGCGGCGCGACGGTGGTTGGCTCGTTGTCACTTCCGATCGCTCCGGCCGTGCCCACGACCGGCCTTGGGGCAGCTACCCCCGGCCCCTTGACCCTGAACGGAGCGGGTGGGATCAGCTCGGCGGGGACCGTCTTCCTCGGCGCTAACCTAGTCACCAATGGGTTGAACTTCACGGCTGGCGGTCTGACCACGATCAACCCCGGTGCGACGCTTGTCGTCAACGGCGGCGCGGGGACCGTCTCCCTCAACGGCAACGTTGCAGCCGTGGCCGGCAACATTACCCAGGGCACAAACACCACGATTCAAATCCCGAGTGGGACCGTCGACCTGGCGGCCTTGGGCGGCTTCGCTGCGACCGGGCCCAACGCGCTCCTCTCGCTCAACGGCGCAGCTCAGATCCTCGCGGTGGACGCAGCCACCGTGACGATCAACGACCTCACGATCGCGGCTGGTGCCGACATGAACGACGTCGGGACGCCCTCCACGGGGGCCCTAAACGTGACCGGCACCCTGACGACCTCGGCCGCGACGACGCTCCCGAACTTCGCGGCGAACGTGGTCAACGACCTCGTCATGGCCGGCACGCTGAACACGACCAACTCGTTCCGAGTCGTGACGACGGCGGTGGTGAATGGAGTGGTCAACCACGGCGTGGGCAACCTCGATATCGACGGGAGCATTTCGAGCGGCGGCGGTGGGGTGATCAACGTCACGGCTGCCTCCAATGCGCTCTTCGCGGGCGCTCTCCTCAACTTCGACGCCAACCTGACCTATAACCAGACCGGCACAGGGCTCACGACCCTCAACCGGGCTGGCGCTCAGACGCTCGAGATCGCGGGCGCGGGCGACGTGTTCCAGAACCTGACGACTACGAACACGAGCACGGTCATGACGGGCAGCACCGCGCCGCTCAACGTGACGGGCCTGTTGACGGTCGGCAGCCCCATGACCTTGAACCCGGCCGGCGCGGCCTCGACGCTTGGGGCCCTGACGCTCGCGACGGGCGCCAACGGTGACGCGTTCGCTAACACCCAAGGGCTGAGCGTGGGTGGCGGCGCAGTCGCTCTGACGCGGGGCCAGCTCCAAGTCAACGGCGGAACCACGAACCTCGGCTCCGGCGCCCTGACGACCAATGTCCAGTCGAGCGTGACCACCGCGGCTGGCACCACGCTTCAGCTCGGAGCGCCGAACCTGCCGCTCTCGACCCTGAGCGCATTCACGCCGAACAACGCGAGCCTCGTCCAGCTCACGGGCGCCAACCCGACCATGACAATCACGGCCGCCGTGGTCGGGCTTGGAAACCTGACCGTGGACAACGGGGTGACCCTGTCGGGAGACGACCTGATCGTCAATACGAACTTGACCCTGACGGCCGGAACGCTGACCGCCGGCTCGACCGACGTCAGCGTCACGGCGGATGTGACGCTGGTCGCGGCCGCGAGCGTGTTGTTGGCAGGGACGGGCGACGTCACCGCCGGCGGTAACTTGACCGGTGGGGGCACCTTGAACCTGGCGGGCAACTCGAACGCGACGGTTTCCGGCAACTTCACCCCGGGTGGGTTCGTGAAGGGCTTGCCGCCCGGCGTTCTGACCCTCTCGACCGGCGGCGCGCTCAACTGGGGCGACGCGGGCGGAGCAGACTTCGGCCAGGTCCGAATCAACGGCGGGGGCACGGTCACTCAGACGATTGGAGCTCGGACGGTCAGCAACACCACGGCTCTCGCGGTCAGCGCCGCGTCGACGCTCGAACTGGGCGGGTTCAACCTCACCGCCAGCGGGCAGGTCAGCGTGACCGGCGGCGCGTCGCTCGACGCCACGGCTGGAGTCTCTTCCCTCTCGCTGACGGGTACCGGCGGCCTGAGCTTGGCGGGCAGCGCGCCGCTTACCGCTGGGAACAACATTGACGTTGGCTTCAGCGGGGCCGCAGCGCAGGCCCTCGTCACGAATAACCAGACCTTCCGGAGCCTGATCGTCTCGAAGGGCGGCGGCGCGGTCAGCGGGTCGGGGAACCTCGTCGTTGTTGGCGGCGGGCTCCGGGTCAACCTAGGCACGCTCAACTGGACGGCGGGCAACCTGACTTCGGACTCGCGCGTGGACCTCTCGGGTGGGACGTTCACCATGCCGACCGCCTCGACGTTCACCATGAACCCGGGCGCGCCCGTGACCTTCGACGTCGGTAGCAACGCGCTCCAGGGCAACCTGGCGATCTCGGGGACGAGCACGACGCAGGTCGTGAACAGCCTCGTTCAAGTCGGGACCGGGGTCGGCAACCGACGCACGCTGACCGTCAACACGGGAGCGACGCTCGACAGCGACGCGAGCATGACCGTCTGGGGCGCCGTCACGATCAACACCGGCTCGATCTGGCTGCTGGGGCAGCCGGCGATCGTGATTCGGTTCGGCGACGACACCGCAGGTACTGGGCCGACTCACAACTTCGTGGCCGGGGCTCGGATCGATATCGAGAACAGCAACGACTGCTCCTTCTTCTCGACGCTGGACGGGATCCAGTGGAAGCTCGACAACGACGCTGCGATCGGCGGGGCGGGTCTCGACCTTGTCGGGGCAGGTGCTCCGCCGCCGATCCAGGGGCTCAAGGTTCGGGACAGCAACGCGAGCTTTAGCTCGGTGATCCCGCTCACAGGCGGGACGGCCGTCCCGGGCAACGACGGAACCGGCGTCAACTTTGGCGGCAACACCAACTGGCCAGACATTCGGGACGTTCAGTCGACGTGGACGGGCCTCGGCGTCGGCATAGACGTGGGCGATTGGGCCGCGGCGAGCAACTGGACGCCGATCGCGCCGGTCGCGGGCACGATCCTGATCTTCAACGTCGCCACTCCAGCCAACCTGCCTTTGACCAACTCGCCGAGCTTCTCCTTGAGCGAGATTCGGATCTTTAACGCCTTCGCTGGGGCCGTCACGATCAGTCAAGACATGACGATTCTGGGCCCGGTCTCGATCGGGACGGGGAGCAGCTTCGTCACGGCCGCGAACGTGCTCACCGTGACCGGTGGCACCGTCTCCGGAACGGGGACGCTCAACGCCGCCACTTCGCCAAGTGTGAGCGTGGCAGGCCTGACGGTCGCGACCTATACCAAGGGCACCCTTCTGACCTTCACGGGCGTCGGCACCTGGTTCGGGACGGGCCTCAGCGACTACGGCGACGTCGTGGTGAGCGGAGGAACGACCGTCACGACTCTGGGAGGGACCGTCAACGGGATCTCGCTCCAGGTCAACTCGGGCGCGACCCTCGATCTGGCGAATCGCGATCTCAACCTCGACACCGCGGCCGGAGGGCTCACCCTGGGGCAGGTCGGGAACGGCGTGCTCTCGGGCGTGAACGGGGCCGACGTCTTCGTTCAAGGAAACGTGACCGTTCTGAACGGGTCCACGATCGCGCCTTTGATCACAATGACCTTCGACGGCACGTTGGCGGCGCAGACCTTCACCCCGCGCCCGAACGTCAGCGCGGGTCACATTGACGTGGCGAACGCCCTGGGCGTGAACCTCGTCGGGAACCTCGGCATGGAGAGCCTCCTCGTTAGGGTGGGCACGACTCTGACGGGCGTCGCGGCGATCGTTAGCGCGTCTGGCGAGGTCGACCTCCAGGGGACCCTGACCAACCCGGGCGGCACCCTTCACCTAGTTGGCACGGTGACGCGTGACTTCACCACGGGAGCCAACACGATCGCGAACCTCGAGATCGACGACACGGCCTTTGTGACCGCCCTCGACAACTTGATCGTCGCGGGGCTGACGGACCTCGAGATCGGGACCACGCTCCGGATCGTTCCGGGCAACACCGCGACCTTTAACGGGGTGGTCACCCTGAACGGAACCCTGGATATCTGCGGCGACACGACCTTCAACGCGGCCCTAACCGCAGGTCCCGGCAGCGGAACGCTGACCGCGACTTCAAACAACAACGTCGTGATTCGCTTCAGCAACACCGCGGCGACGACCTTCAACGCGGGGACGACCTTCACGATCAACCCGCCCGGAGGTCCGCCTCCGACGCCCAACTTCGTGGATCTCCGCTCGTCTGGCTTGCCTGGTGACGATTGGAACTTCCAGAACCTGGGCGGGACCTACACGATCGTCAACGCGCGTGTTCAGGACAGCACGGCGGTGAACCCGCTGAGCACGACGCTCCCCGCTCCTCCGGCTCTCAGCACCTCGACGGATCTTGGCGGGAACAACGCCAACTGGAACGCCAACGCGAACTGGGCTGGGTTGACAGCGGCGGACCTCGTTTGGCTGGGCGGAACCAGCACCGATTGGACGGATCCGTCGAACTTCGACCTCAACGTTCTCCCGATCGCGGGGAGCACGGTCACGTTCCGCAACCTGACGGCCAATGTCCCCGCCAACGTCAACTCCCCGACCCTCGATCGAATCGTGGTCGAGTCGAGCTTCAACCCCACCCTCGCTGCGGCGATCACCTTGGCAGCCGACATTACGCTCACGAACGGCTTCCTCCTCCAAGACAACGGCAACGGGGCCACGATTGACTTGGGCACGAGGATCATGAGTGTTCGGGGCACCGTCAGCACCCTCGGGTTGCCGATCAACAACGGAGTTTTGCGCTTCGACGGTGGTGTCGCGCTGGCCTTGACTCAGACCCGAACCTTGACGCTTGGGGCTTCGCTCCAGGTCAACGGGGCCGGGACGATTCTCGACCTCCAGACTTCCACGCGAACCTTGACGATCGGTGGAGCTTTGGGGATCGGCGGCGGCGCCGAGCTCGACATAAACGGACCGACCGGGGTCACCGTGATCTCCCTGGGGAACCTCACCGTGGCCGGCGCGCTGGACCTCGCCAACAACAACCAGGTCCAGACGGCGGGCGTGACGAACACCTTCGCGGGTGGGACGACGACCTTCGCGGGCACCTCGACCTTCGTCGCCAACGGGGCCGTCAATCAGACCTTGAACTTGGGCGGCGCGCGGACTTTCCGAAACCTGACCAAGAACAACGCTGGCGTCTTGACGATCAACGGCGGCGACTTGACCGTTGATCTGGCCTTCGCGCAGAACGCGGGAGGAGTGACGCTCGGCACGGTCCCGAACGCGACCTTCACAGGCAACCTGACGGCCACGGCAGGGACCCTGACGCTTGGCACGTCGATCGTCACGGCCGGCGCCAACTGGACCACGACCCTTGCGACTGTGACGCCTGGGGGCAGCACCGTGATCTTCACGGGTCTCGGCTCGACGGTGAACTACGGCGCCACGACCGTCTTCAACAACGTGACCATGAATCACGGCCTTGGCAACACGACGCTCGTCGGCGGAAACGCGCTCGCGATCGGCGGGGCGCTCTCGCTGACCGGCGGCGGCACGCTGCGGCCCGGCATGAACGGAGTCGTCCTGACGGGCGGCCTGACCTTCCCGGGAGCCGCGACGCTCGACCTCGGGACCAACAACGCGCCCTTCACCGTCGCAGGCAACGTCGACTTCAGCGGCGGCGCTCTGACGACGGCGGACGAGACCAGGCCCTTCACCTTGACCGGCGTGGGTCAGACGGTGAACACCAACGCCCAGATCTTCAACGCACTGACGGTGGCGCCTGGCGCCAGCCCAGTGCTCGCCTCCGCCCTGGACGCCAACGGCCCACTCGGCGTCGTCACGATCTCGGGAGCGCTAAACCTCAACGGGTTTGCTCTGACCCTCGGCTCGGACCTCGCGAGTCCTCTCGTGGGCGCGGGAACCCTGACCGACACGCCCGGAAACGGTCGGGTCGACTACAGCCCAGGAGGGGGAGCTCCCTCGCTCATCAATGTGGCGCCCCTCAGCTATCCGAGCGACCTGGTCGTTTCGAATGCCGCCACGGCGTTCCAGAACACGCTCCCCGTCACCGTGGCTCGAGACATGCGCGTCGCCGGTGGCGACTACGACGTCCTGAACACGCTGACCGTTTCGCGCAACCTGGACGTCGCCACTGGGGAGATCATCACGGTCGCGAATGGCCGGATCCTCACAGCGAGCACGATTACAGGCTTTGGCGGAACCCTGACCCCAGGCGCGAGCTCGGTGATCAGCCTGACCGGGGCCGGCTCTCCCTTGGGTGACCTAGCGACCGGCATTACCGTCTCGACCTTGGTCGGCGCTCCGTCCTATCCGACGGTCGAATACGCAGGGCCGACGAATACGATCGTCCGTCAGGACATCGTCTACGGGAACCTCCGTCTGAGAGGCACCGGGGCGGTCTACGACGTGACCAACCGCGTGACGGGCCTGACGCTCAACGGCAACCTCGTCTTCCAAAGCGGCGCTGGCTTGGGCGTGTCCCTGCCTGCGAACGCGCTCTCCTTGACCTTCCAAAACGGTGCAGTGAACTCGGACTCGACGATCACGACCGCGGGTGGAAGGCTCAACATTCTCACCCTCACGATCAACAAGCAGACCTCAGGCGTGGGCGACAAACTGACCCTCACCGATCCGTCGCCGACCTCTGGCATTCGCGAGATCCAGACCCTCGTTCACAACACCGGCACCTTCAGCGTCGGCGCGAAGCTCAGGATCGTTCAGGGAACGGTTGGACAAGCCGCGGTCGGCGACCAGGCACTGTTCCTCGTCGCGGCGCCAAACGTGGAGTTGACCTTTGGTGACGGCGCCAACCGGCTGATCACGATCCACGACAACATGCAGCTCGGCTTCGGCCTGGGCAACGTCCAGGTCGTGTTCGCGACGGGCCTTGGGACTGGGTCCAGGCTGGCCCTCGCTCAGCGGGACTCCCTGCTCCAGTTCTCCGGCGCGCTCACGAGCAAGCTGCTCATTACGACCTCGGGTGTCGGCAGGGGCTTCATTGACGCCGGCACCCAATTCTCGGCGGCCTTGCTCCCTGATCCGGGCAAGGGGATCAGGGCCAACAACGTTCAGGTCTTGAACAACGACGCCTCGGCCGTGATCTCACCTCCCGCGGTGCTGCGCCCAATCCTGGCCACGGCCTCGATCGACCTGCTCGGGAACATCAACTGGGACTTCCAGGGCGGTGGCTTCATTACCGCGCTGCGCGGAACCGCGCTCGGCGACGGGAAGGGCGGCATCGACAAGGTCCAGATCTACTTCAGCGGTGGGGAGTCAATCAGCAACACGAGCCTCGCCAACAACCACGCGCGCTTCCAGCTCGTGCGGACGGACGGGCTCGGGACGGACCTCGAGACGATCGCAGGCACTGCGAGCGCGGTCGCTCAGTCGCCGGGTTCGTCTGGACGAGGAGTGGTCGTGACCTTCGGAGACGGAATCACTGGAACGGGGATCGGGAACGTCGAGGTTCGCTACACCCCACCCCTCTCCAGCTCGGGCGCCTTGCTCAACGCGGCCGGCGTGCCCGCCCTCAGGGCGTTTACGATCGCGGACGTGACCTCAGGGACGAGGCTGTTCGACGCCGCGGATCCGACTCTGGTCTCGGTCAACTTCAACGACGTGGACCAGAACGGCGGGTTGGACCTCGCGAACTTCCTGTTCTCGGAGCCGATTCGGTTCACCTCGGGCGGGGGTCAGCTTTTGGGTGGGCTCAACCCGGTGACCACCACGATCGACATGGGCACCTTTCCCAAGATCACGCTCGTGATCGCGGGTGAGACGC
Source organism: Planctomycetota bacterium (assembly GCA_016765095.1). Taxonomy (GTDB): domain Bacteria; phylum Planctomycetota; class J058; order J058; family J058; genus NORP233. The sequence continues at coordinate 13,380 of JAESQQ010000033.1, forward strand.
TGAGTCCGATTCAGATCGACAGGTCCACGCCCAAGACCACGGGCGACGACATCGCGACTGAGATTCAGGCCCAAGTCCGCTCCCTAATGGGGGACATCCCGCCCGGAAGTGGGTCCGCGAGCGCGATCACGGTCGTGGGGCACAACCCCCTCAACCGGCCCGCCTACTTGAACTTTACCTGCACGTTCGAGAACGATCGGTTCGTGATGCGAGCCGGCGTTCCCCTCGTGCGGAACCCGACCAGCGGGGACTACACCCAGAGCTTCGCGAACGCGACGGTCTCTGTTATCTCGGGCGGCGCCGCCGACGCCTCGCCCTTCATGCGCCTCGACCCGGCGTCGGGTTCGGTCACCGTGGTCGGACGCGGCAACGGAACCTCAGGCATAAGTATCTCGGCCGTGATCCTCACTCCCGCCAACACCGGCCTCAACGGCACGACCGCGACCCTCCGGATCAACGACGAGGAGTTCCGCGACTACGCGATCGTCGCGGGTAGCGAGGACATATCCGAAATCGCGAAGGCGCTCGAAAACAAGGTCCGGGACGTGTCGGTCGTCGACAACGACCCCATGAACCCGGCGCACACCAAGGCCTACACCGAGTTCTGCGCGGTCCCCGACGCGGCCAATGGGCGCCTGGTCCTGATTCCTGGGCTGACGGGTCTTGGCTCGGAGATCGAGGTTGCCTCTGGCGATGGGAACACGTTTGCGTCCACCGCCGGGCTTGGCACCGCCAGCCTCGGGGTCGGCGCGATCGAGCGGGTCGGCACCGACAGCACCGACATTGCGATCGAGGACCTCAACATTCTGGCGCCCGACGGGACCAACCTCCTGTTCGGCCAAACCGACGCAGACCTCACAATCGTGGGGGGCGCGGCCACGATCGTGCTCACAAACACGCCAAACAGCGGAGTCAGCACACCTGGGTTCATTTGGATCGATAACGGCAACCAAGCCTTCGTCGGCGACCGGGCCGGGATCTCGAATATCTTCCCCTCCGCGATCACCAACCTCGCGGGCGGCTCTCCGATCGTGATCCTGGGCGACACGGACGGCGACGGCACCGTGTCGGGGAACAACCCAGGCCCCGGTGTCCTCGACGCCTCCCAGTCGGTCCCGCTCATGGGCACGACCGGCAACACGGTCACGTTCGCCTGGACGCCGACGGGGACGAACCTGGCCACGATCACGGGCGGCCAGAACTCCTCGATCCTGAACTTCACGACGACCACGGCTGGGTCCTACACCTTCGACTTGGTGGTCACGGTCACCGACGCGGCTGGAAACCCGGTCGTGACGGCGGAGACAGACGGCTTTGGGCGCCTGACGAAGACGATCACGTTCGTGGTCGTCGATCAGTCTCCCGTCGCGTTGGCTGGACCCGATATCTCAGTGCTCGCGACCTTCGCCCAGCTCGACGGCTCGAACTCCTTCGACCCCAACGGGGGCGTGGCTTCGGTCGGCTTTATCTGGTCGGCGACGAATCAGAACAACACGGTCCTAAACCCGTCGGTGTTTGACAGCGACTCGATCGCGAACCCGGTCTTCACGCCGACCACCTCGGGGGTGTTCACGATCACGCTGACGGTGTTCAAGCTGAGCAACCCCTCGATTCAATCGACGGACACGATTCAAGTCGTGATCAACAACCCCGCCAACTTGCTCCCGCTCGCGCAGGCCGGTCAGGACATAGTTGTGCGCGTTCTGTCCGAGGTGACCCTCGACGGCGGGGCGAGCGTCGACCCCGAAGGCCTGACGCTCCTCTTCCAGTGGGGCGTCGTCTCGAGCCCGGAGCCAGTCACCCTCTCCTCCTTTACGGACGTCAGGCCGACGTTCCGACCCGCGGTCCCCGGCTCCTATGTGTTCCGGCTCACGGTGGCAGAGGGCAGCGTTCAGAGCGCGCCCGACACGGTCACGATCTATGTGATCGACGACGGGACGGGTTCGGGTCGGATCGGCCCGGCGGCAGCCCCGCTGGCCCTCGGCCTGCGGCGCTCGGTGTTCATGACCACGACGCCGACGTCTCTCGACACGACCCCGCCCCTGCTGGTGTTCGCGGACAACATTAAGCGGCTGGCCACGGTCGTGGACCTCGCGAGCAGCGCGACTGGCGACTCGCTCGCGTCCGCGGTCGCGGGCCTCTACAAGGTCGTGATCTACTCCGGCAGCAGCCTGTTCGCCAAGGTCTACTTCCCGACCGACGTCCTCGACGACTTGCCGATCTCGCTCGAGTTCGCCAACGGCACGACGGCCTTGATCAGTCAATTCGGGATCGCAGGCGAGGCCTTCATTCTCGACGGCGGAGAGAGCGTCGACGACGGCGGCGTGACGACCTTCAGTTGGACGCAGGTCTCGGGACCGTTCGTGTTCCAGACCAACAGCGGGACGCCGATCAGCGTGATCCCGAGCGTGGCGGGGACTTATGTCTTCGAGCTGGTCGTGGTCGACAACGTCGGCCTCGGCTCCTTCCCCCGCCGGATCTCGATTCCGATCCTGCCCGCCAGCATTTTGCCGCCGGCGACCGCACCGGGGACGGGCGTGGCGCTTTTGGCCGCGAGCGCGATCGATCCGACGACGGGCGCGGGCCCGCCCGTGGCGAAGATCGCCGTCGGTGGGGTCACGACTTCTCAGATCGAGGGCTCGACGGTTCACTTCGGCACGGCCGGGACGACCTTGACCCTCACGAGCACGAACAGCATTAACCTCCAGTCAGGCGTGCCCCAGGCAGGTGGGCTGACTTACCGCTGGAAGCAGATCGCCGGTCCGACGGGCCTCTTGACGGGTGAGGCGTCAGCCAGCGCGACGGTCACGACCAAGAGTCCGGCTGCGGGCGCGTATCAGTTCGAGCTGACCGTGACCGACGGCAACGGCGTCTCGGGGACCGAGACGATCTGGATCACCCTTGGCGTCCCCGGCAGCGAGGTCCCTGTCGCGGTCGTCGCGACCCAGGAGACGGTGATCCTGCCGGTCGGCGGGCAGCCCTTGCTGCTGACCCTCAACGGCTCGAGCAGCCTGGGCGAGCTGCTGACGTACTCCTGGAGTCAGGTCCAAGGCGTCCCGACGGTCGTCGAGGGTGCGGAGCAGGGCAAGATCACGATCCGTCAGCCCGGGACCTACACCTTCAACCTCCAGGTCTCGAACGCCAGTGGCGTCTCGAGCGCGCCGGGGCAGGTGACCTTTAGGGTCCGGCCCGCGGCCGAGGCGCCGCTCGAGTCTGGCGGAAGTCAGTCGAAGTCGAGCGGAGGTTGCTCGGTGACGACTGGGGATCGTGTCGGCTGGGAGGCCTGGTTCTTGGCCTTCCTCCTCTTGGGTCTGTTGGGACTCAGGATTGGGCGCCCCGAGACGGCTCTTCTCCCCGTGCGGCGTTAGGTCAGGGGAACGATATGGGCTCTTCGAAAATAGTAACGGTCGGCAAGTGGATTCTTCCCGCGACCGTGCTCTCGCTGGCGGTGGCTGCAATCGTGTTCCTAGGGGCGGTCGAGTTGGCCGACGAGTTTGAGCCGAGCGAGGTGGCCTCCGTGGCTCCGAGCGAGGCCGAGACAGCGCCGAGCGAGCGCTCGGCTCCGGTTTCGGCCCCGAAGGTCGCCCCGCTCTCCCCGCCTCCGACAATGGCGAGGCAGACCGCGGCGATCACCCAGCCTGTCAGCTGGCGCCGACCTCAACCCGGGGCGGCTCGCCAGGAGACGGCGGCTGCTGGGCAAGCCGCGACGCTCGTCGTCCTGCTGGCCCGGGCCAAGGACTTGGGCGCGCGGCTGCGGCTCCTCGACTCCCGCCTGGGCAAGCTGCCCGCGAACCGGGCGATCCTCGAGCTGGAAGGCCTCTTGGACGGCGTGCTGCCGGGCAAGTTTGCTCAGGCGGAGCAGCTCCGGCTCGGCGTCCTGGCCCGCTTGGGTCGCTACGACGACCCTCGGGTCGAGGAGATCTTGATTCGGCGATTGGAGACCGATCTGCCTAGACCTCAACGTCTGCTTGCGCTTGAACTCCTAGCGGCGCGGCCTCAGGCCGGTCGGGGAATGATCGCCTCGATCGCCAACAACGACCACGACAGCGTCGTGCAAAAGAAAGCGGCCTGGGCGCTGCGACACGCACGCTGAGCTGCGATACGATCTCCAAACTTTGAGCGCTAGGGGGGCGTTTTGTGGGCAAACTGAGCATGAGGACTGCTAGGGACACGCTCGCCGTTTTGGCGGCAGGCGCCCTCTTTGCAGGGTGCGGCGCGGCCATTTACGGCACCGCGATCGCGATCGTCATCACTCAGAAGACCACGAAGAACATCGACACCAGCTTCCCCGACGCCGTGCCCACCGCTCCCGTCACGCCGCCCTTCGCGACTCTCTCGGTCTCGGCGACTATGGCCACCGTCACTCGCTCGGACACGGGCGGATTCGTCGTGACGGCCTCTCCTGGCACCCAGCAGATCACAGACTTGGCCGTCGACGGCGTCAACTTCCCGCCCGGCTTCGGCGAGGCCCGCTCGAACCGCGACGTCGACGAAAACCTCGTCGTCGGAGACAAGCTCTTCCTCCGGATCAATCAAGACACGGTGCAGAGCTTCACGATCGCCGCTGGCGAGGTCGCCGCGATTGGCTCGGCGGTCGCGGCTGCGATCCAGTCCAAGGTTCGAGTCCTGACTCCCGTCCAGACTTCGATTCCAGTCGAGGCCTACTCCCAGTTCACGGCTCGCTTCGATTCGACGAGCCGCTCCTATGTCTTCGAGTCCGGCGCACCCGGCCAGGACTCAGAGGTCGTCTGGCAGCCCGCACCTAGAACCGGCACCACAGACCCTCCCCTGGACGCTCAATCGGAGGTGACCGGCGCCCGGCTCGGCTTCGGTTTGACCAACGGCGGCCTCGAGATCGCGGGAGCCGACTCTGTTCGGTTCCAGGTCCTCAATCGCGGCGACGACGTGATCGCTCAAGGGACGAAGATCCAGCTCTACTTCTCACTCGACAAGGATTTGTCCCTTGCGGACGATATCCTGTTCGACGAGATCGATGTCCCTGAGACGATCGCAGTCGGGGAGTCGCGCCTGATTCGGCGTCGAAACGGAAACGCGCTCCCGATTCCCCTCGTTCGGGGGGACTTCAAGGACTCGACGTACTTCGTGTTGTTCTCGGTCGCCGTCGCCGGCGGTGAGCTCGTGACGAACAACAACGTGGCCTTTACGCTCGGGACGATCTCGCTCTATCAGCCGATCGACGACCCGACCACGACCCCCGTCGAGACGGCTCTCACGCTCGACTTCGCCCCGACTCGCCTCACGACCCCGATCGGGCTCGTGGCAGGGGACAACCTCGCGGCGACGGTCGGGATTATGAACCTCGGCGAGAACGTCGTTCCGGCGGGCACCGTCGTCGACCTCGAGTTGACGCTCTCCGCAGACACCACGTTCTCGCCACCGGCAGCGTTCCAAGATCCAGCGCGGGTCCTCGCTGGGATCCGAATCAACCCCCGGAGCCCCAACCGGGCCGCCAAGATCGTGGTCGATCCCGCAGGCGCCGGGCCGCTGACCGCGACCGTCTTCGCCGACACGATCACGATCGCGTTCAACTCAGGCGGGGGCGTAGCGACCGTTCAGAGCATGATCGTGGCCCTCAATGGGTCCCTGGGGAACTTGGTCGAAGCCTTCCACGACGGGAGGGGTTCGACGACCGAGCTCCTCAACCCCCTCGTCACGGCGTCGGGCGTGACCGAGCAGACCGCGAGCGACTTGTTCGTGGTCTCCCAGCGGATCACCTTCACCCAGACCACGCGGCCTCAGGAGGAGCGAACCTTCCTCCTAAACGGCATTGTGCGCAACGCCCTCGACACGACCGCTCTCCCGAGCAAGCTGCGCCCCTTCTTGCGGATTCGCCCCGTCCTCGCGGCCGGCAGCGGGGGCGAGGTCGAGAACACGAAGAACAACGTCCGTCGCGGGCGAAACTTCATGCGGCTCTACGATCGAGCCACGGCGTTCTTCGACCCTGACACCGGAATCAAGCTTCCGACTCGAGGCGCGAACGACTTCGCCAAGCTCGACGCCGTCACCCAACGCCCGGTCAACACGGGCTCGATCCAACAGGGTCAGCAGCGCGTGTTCAGCTTCACGATTCCGATCACGGGCAGCGCGGTGGAGGAGAGTCAGCTCCTGATCGTGCTCCGCTCCGCCGACTTCGACGCTCACCTCGACCTCCTGAGCGGGACGGGTCAGTTCTTGGCCGGCAGTGACGATGAGCTCGGCAAGGACCCCGTCGTCTATTCGCCAGCGCTCGCGGCTGGCTCGAACTTGACCTTCTACCTCGTCGTTTCGCCCGCTCGCTTTGACGAGGCAGACCTCTCGGGTGGGGACGAGACCTTCGAACTCACGATCTCGGCGAACTCGCGTGGATTGACGGACCCGGCGCTCCTGATCGCGACCAAGGCCGACAACATTCTCGACGACGTCAACCAGCGCTTCGATCCCCCCGCGACTTCGCCTCGAATCGAGAACAACTCGATCTTGGCCTTCTCCCTCGCCAACCGGCGCTCGGAGGTCATGTTCGTTTTGCCCCAGCGGGCTCGGGTCCGATTCCGGAGCACGCCGATCGCCAACTCTGGGATCACGACCACGATCACGCAGTTCCTACAGGGGCAAGTCCCCTCGCCGGTCTCGTTCCAGGCCCAATTCGAACCTGCTGAGGGCAAGATCATCTACCGACCCACGGGCAAGGGCGCCAACGCGTCCCACTTGCTCCAGGCTGGGGTTTACACCCTCGCCTTTGATGGTTCCCTCTCGGACGCCCAGAAGTTTCGTCTTGAGATCGACACCGAGTTCGTGCCCGATTCTGTGATCGAGTAGGCTCCTCGGCCCCGCTCCTGCGGGTCTGCTGTTCGGCTTGCTTGGGTTTTTCCTAAACCCTTCCCGATCCCCAGCGTCTACCTCTTTGAACACTGAGCCCCGAGGGTGCCGCTTGGCAGGTATCCTCTCTTGTAGGCATCTCCCAGCAGCGTTCCTGGGCGATCTGGAGGCAACATGAAGCGTCGTCGTGGATTCACCCTGGTCGAGTTGATGGTCGTGATCGCGATCATCGGTCTATTGGCCACCGTCGTGACCGTGAGCGTCATTACCAAGATGGAAGAGGCCAACGTCGGCAAGGTCAAGGCCGACATGAAGGGCCTCAAAGACGCCATGAAGCTGTTCAAGATCAACATGGGCTATTGGCCTCGGAACATTAACGACTTGTTCACCGCCCCCGCCAACGCAGGCCGCCGCTGGAAGGGTCCCTACCTCGACGACCCCCCTCGCGATCCCTGGGGCGGCGAATACACGCTCCGCCCGCAGAGCGGGAGCCGGGGTCCGATCGTGATTTGCCTCGGGGCAGATCAACAGCAGGGTGGCGAGGGCGAGGCTGCGGACCTCGACTCGGAGACGATCAACAACCAGGACAACTAAACGGCATTTGTAGGGGCGGGGCTTAACCCCGCCTGTAGGGGCGGGGTTTACCCCCGCCCAAGCTAAACGGCATTTGTAGGGGCGGGGTTTACTCCCGCCCAAGCGACAGCAGTCCTAGCCCCCACGGGGAATCTCATGAGACCACCGACGAGACTCAGCTACAGACGACGGAGCGCGCGCTCCTTCACCTTGATCGAGCTCTCTGCGGTGGTCTTGATCATTACGATCCTGCTGGTCTCGGTGGTTCCCGCCCTAGACAACTTGGCGCCAAGCTCCCGGCTCGACGCGGGGGCTCGCTATGTGGCCGGCACGATCGAGATCGCTCAGAGCGAGGCGATCAGTCAGCGGAAAGAGTTCGTCGTCGCCTACGACCTCGACAACCACACCTACTGGATCATTCTCCCCGAGGGCCATTCGCGAGGCCCAGACGAGACCGAGGACCCAAACGCCGACGACCCGACGTTCGACGTCGGCGATTCGAAGGGGGCCGGGGATCGCCCCGCCGACGACGTCGAGCACGGCCCAGCCCCGCCCGACAAGGACGGCGAGAACGACGAGGAGCAGAAGGACGCCGCGGTCGACGCCTCCTACGCCGATCGGGAGGCCTTCGAGCCGAACGAACTCCCCAGGGACGTCGAGTTCAAGTCGGTCGTGGTCGGCGACCAAGAGCCCCGCCAGAGCGGGCGGGTCTATGTGAGCCTCGACCACCGGGGGACCACTGGCGCGCACATGGTCGGGCTGCAGCTCAAGCAGAACCCAGGCAGCGGCGGGCCGACGGGCGAAGTCTGGCTTCGCTTCGATCCGCTGACGCGGACCCTGACCTACAGCGAGCAGCAGCCCCAGGTCCCGACTCTGGAAGGAAACTGACCCATGAGGAGTCGCGCCCGCGGATTCACGCTCTTGGAGCTCATGGCTGCGCTCATGATCACCGTCACGGTGCTGGTCGCCCTCCAGACCGTCGTGGGCGGCGCGATCATGGCGGCGGGCGACGCGATCACCCAGCGCGAGGCTCGCGAGCGGGCCCGCATGAAGCTCGAGGAGATCCTGGCCGGCGTCACCCCGCCCAGCGGCGGTGGGAGCTTTGAAGACGCTCCTCAGCTCAAGTGGACCGTCTCGGCCGAGCCCGTGACGGTCGGGCTGCCCGAGCAGGGCGGTCAGAGCCAGGTTCGGATCGTGACCCTCCGGCTGACCTATCCGACCAACGCTCAAGGCGATGAGGAGACCGACGGCTCCGAGACGATCACCTTGGCCGGGATCCTGCCGATAGACGAGGCAAGCCAGTGAACCTAGGGTCTCCAAACCCAGGTTCCTCGCCTTCACGAGCTCGATCCGCGGGCTTCACCCTGATCGAAATGATGGTCGCGGTCGCCCTCATGGCGCTCGTGCTCGCGATGGTTGGAGGGATCTTCCTCTCCGTGATCAACACGCGCGAGAAGGTCCAGCAGTCGCTCGACGCCGACAAGGGGGGCTATGGGCTCCTGGCGACGCTTCGCCGGGACCTGACGGGCGTTTATGCCTACGCTCTGGGTGGGCCAGCCTTCCTGGGCGAAAACGACGAGGAGGGGGGTCAAGCCTCTGATCGGCTCCACTTCGTGACGACCGCCGACGTGGCGGAGTCCGCAGACGGGGTCAAGCCTCGCCTAGTCGAGGTCGGCTATCGGCTCGAGAAGGAGCGCGAGGGCGAGCGGCTGATCCTTTACCGCCGGGCCAGCGGGTACGAGGGCGACCCGCTCAAGGGTGGCGGCTCCTACACGGGGCTCTACGTAGGCGTTCACTCCCTCGATATCCAGTACTACGACGACGAGTCTAAGGAGTGGGTCGAGGAGTGGAAGGAGGCCAAGCGGCTCCCAATCGCCGTCAAAGTCGTGCTCGAACTCAGCCCGAGAGAAGTCGAGCGGATCGCGGCCCAGGCCGAGGGCCGAGAGGTCTCGATCTCGCGCTACGAAATGATCGTCGGGATCCCCGCCCAGGCCGAGCCAGAGGAGGAAGAGCCCGATGCACCCGGCGATGGAGCCGCTGGAAGCGGGGCCCCGCCACCGACCGCGACAGGAGCGGGCGGCTAGTGAGGTAGCGACGGTTAAGTGCGCGGGAGGCTCCAGAGAGGCCGAGCGGCAAGGCCTGGGGGTGCAGCTGTGCTCGCACTGATATTTGGAACGGTCATGTGGATACGGCCAAAGGGTACGAAAAGCCATAAATTCACGGGTA
>JAESQQ010000339.1 GCA_016765095.1 Planctomycetota bacterium
CGGCAGTGGTCGACCTCGGCCACGCGGAGCGTGACGCGAGCCGTTACTTCGGGGTCGCGCAGCTCACGAGCCAAGGCCCGGGCGCGGCGCGCGGCGCGAAGCCCACGCGAGCCCTCGCCTTCGGAAGCGAGAAGACGCGCTTGATCGGCGAGGGCCAGAGCCTCCAGGCGCGGCTGGCGCTGCTCGCGGGCGCGCAGGACGACCTTGTCGAGGAGCTCACGAGCCCGCTCGATCTCGCCCGTGTCGGCGTGGATCACAGCGCGGCCCCAAGTCGCCTCAAGCTCGACCCCGCGGCTCGCGATTTCCCAGCTGACTCGAATCGCCGCGTCGTAGCACATGCCTGCGCGTTTCAACTCACCGAGCCGACCGTAGGTCAGGCCGAGGTGCGTCAGACCGAGGGCGTATCCCTCGCGGTCGCCGTGGGTGTTCCAGAGGGTGGTCGCCTCATTGAACGCGGCCAAGGCCTCCCCCAAGTCGAGGGAGCGGAAGTGGAGCCAACCGACGGAGCTCAAGACCTGGGCTAGCTCGTGGCCGAGACCCAGACGACGACTGAGGTCGAGGGCCTCTTCCAATCGGCGAGAGGCCTCGACTTCTTGGCCGAGACGCTCGTGAGCCGAACCAAGCCCGAGCAGGCTTCGCGCGATCGCGCCCTTGTCGTCCTCTTGGGTCGCGGCGGCGATCGTGCGCTCGCTGATCTCGATCGCGCGCTCGAAGTCGTTGCTCAAGAAGGCCAGGTCTGCCAAGAGCTCGAGGCTCTGAATCTGGCTGGCCCGATCGCCCGCACGCTCGTCGGCGTCGAGCGCCCGCTCGCAGTGCTCGATCGCCTCTTCGTAGCGAGCTTGCCCGCGGAAGGCGTTGGCCAAGGCGCGCAGATAGCTCGCGATCTCCCGACCGTCGCCCAAGTCCTCCTCGAAGCGAAGCGAGCGCTCGAGGTAGACCCGCGCCTCCTCGAGGTGTCCCTCACTCATGGTCAAGTCGCCGAGGCCGAGGAGGCTAAAGCCGATCCCCTTGCCGTATTCGATTCGCTCGGCCTGCTTGAGGGCCTCGAAGAAGTAGCGCTTGGCGTCGTCGGCTTCCTTGAGCCGAGCGTTGAGGGTCCCCAGGTGAGCCAGCGCGGCGACCTCGGCTTGGCCGTCGCCGAGGAGTCGGGCGGCCTCGAGCCCTTCGAGAGTTCTCACGCGAGCCTCGTCGAGTCGCTCGAGGCGAGTCAACTCGTGCACAAGTCCACGCAGGACTGCCAACCGCTCGGTGCGCACGGCCTTGAGCCGCTTGGGGTCGTCCTTGGAGAGGGTCTCTTGATCGTCCGCGGCGCGGAGCGCCCGGCCAAAGAGCTCGCAGGCCCGCTCACCTGCGGCCAAGCTCGCGGCTCGCTCGGCGGCGCTGCGCGCGGTCCGAATCGCCTCCAACCCGAGACCGGCCTCGAGTTGGTGGTGCGCTAGCTCACTGGTCGAGGCGTCGCCGTCGCGGAGCGCGCTGGCTACGGCGGCGTGGCGCGCAGGGCGGTCTTCGAGGGCCTGATAGAGGACCTCGCGCATGCGGGCGTGAGCGAGTTGGTAGACGACGCGAGCGCCCTCGACGCGCTCGACGAAGTGGCGGCGGAGGAGCTCGCGGAGGCCCTCGTCGACCGCGCTCTCGGTCTGCCGCTCAGCTCGCTCAGCAGCGAGGCGTCTGCGGCGCGATCAACGACAGCCAGCCACTCGAGGAGGTCGCGCTGGGGGAGGCGATCAATGCGGCTGAGGACGAGGTCGTGAACCCGGGTCGGCAATTCGAGGGCGTCGAGCCGAGCCGGATCGAGGCGCCACAGTCCGCGCGCGCGATCGACGACGCCGCGCTCGACGAGCTCTTCCATTAGGAGCTCAATGAACAGCGGGTTCCCGCGGGCCTCCTGCATGACCCGCTCGACGAAGGGCCTAGGGACCGAGGGGACTCCGAGCATGGAGCGAATCAGCTCCGCGCTGTCGTCGCTTCCGAGCGGCTTGAGCCGCATTTCCTCGAAGAACCGATCGTGGCGGAGGCCGTCGAGGGCTTGGCCAAGCTCGGGTCCGCGCGTCTCTTCGGGACGGTAGGTGCACACAATGAACAACTGAGGGCGCTCGCCAGACTCGGCGCCGCTGCCCGTCAAGACCGCGATCAGCGTCCGGTAGAGGTGGCGGAGGAGTTCGAGCGTCTCTTCGCGCGCCCACTGGAGGTTCTCGAGGGTCAGGACCAAAGGCTGGCGCGTCGCCTGCGCGATCAGGAGCTCTGCCAGCGCGTCGACGAGCCGAAGGCGATCGATCCCGCGGCTCTCGCTGCTTTTGCCGCCGGTTAGGAGTTCGCTGACCGCCCAGCCGAACTGCTCAAGATCGGCGTCGGCGCCCTCGAGCTGAGCGACTTGCTGAAACACCGACACGAAAGGCTCGTAACCCCGAGCTTGGTGCTTGCGGCAGGTTCCGCGCACGACCTCAGCGCCGCGGAGTTGGACGCGACGACGAAGCTCACGAACGAGCCGAGTCTTGCCGATCCCGCTCTCGCCGCGGACAAAGACCAGGAGGGCCGGCGCGATCTGGTCGCGGTCTAGCTCCTCTTCGCTGCGACGATCGCCACCTCGGCGGCGCTCGCCGCCTTCTTCCCGGCGAGCCGCTGCAGCCCGAGCTCGGCGGTCAAAGCGACGCGGGTCGCGGCTCCAGGTCACGGGTCCGGTCGCCCGTTGGTAGGCCTCCTCGAGCCAGTCGAGCTCACGCTCGCGACCACAGCACTTGCCGCTGAGGACGTAGGCCTCCTTGGTCTCTGAAGTCTCGAATGCGTAAGTCTCACCCGTCGCCTTGGCCAAGGCCGCGATCACCGCGTTGGCGCTCGGGTAGCGATCGCTGGGCTCCTTCTCGAGCAGCTTGAGGATCAGCCCCTCGAGCTTCGGATCAATGTCTGGGTTGAGGTCGCGGAGAGGCCGGGGCCGATCCTCGAGGTGTCGCCGGGCAACCTCAGCGGCGGTCGAGCCCTCGAAGGGCATAGCACCGGTCACGAGCTCGTAGAGGAGAACGCCCAGGGCATAGAGGTCTGCGCGACGGTCGACGCGCTCGCCGCGGATCACCTCGGGGGCCATGTAGTGAGGAGTGCCGGCGGCTTGACCTTCCTTGGCGCCCACGAGGCCAAAGTCCGAGAGGCGAACCGTGGGGTTCCTGCCCTGGCTGCCAGCTTGATCGACGAGGAGGTTCTCTGGCTTTATGTCCCGGTGAACGACGCCGCGGGTGTGCACGTATTCGAGCCCGCGAAGGACCTGGACCACGAGCTCGAGGCGCTCCTTCAGAGCGTCCTTTGGAGAAGAGTCCGAGCCGCCCCCCGAGCCACCAGTGCTAGAGGAGAGGGAGAGGATCGCCTGGGCGAAGTTGTGCTGACCGGGGTGGTAGGCCGAGGTGTAGTAGAGCTGGCCCTCACGAACGCCGAAGTCGTAGACCTCGATCAGGTTCGGGTGGCGGAGCGTCGCCAGGACCTCGAATTCGCGCCGAAAGCGGGAGGCCTCGTCCTCAGACGTGCCCTTGAGCTGCTTGAGGGCGACTTCACGCCCGCCCTCAGCCAGGTCCCGGCAGCGATGAACGATCGCGCTCTTGCCCTCGCCGAGGCGCTCGAGGATCTCGTATCGACCGTGGTTCATAGACCTTCTCCGGTCCATCCAATGCAAATGCAGGTCTCAACTAGAGTTGACACGTCCATCGGCATAAGCCAAGGCCCCGCATGGAGAGTGACAGGATAACGCACCGCGTCGTCTTCCAGATACGGGTGCTTCCCGTTTCCCGTTCGTTTCACTGGGTCCCACGTTCTCGCCTCGCCACGGCTCTGGCTTGCCAGGTGGCCCCAGGCGGAAGGAAGAGTTAGGTTGGCTGCATAGGCGCACTCGAGCGCCAGGGGGAATCAACTATGCGTTTCGCGATCGGCCTTTGCCTTGCGGCCTTCCTGCTAGTGCCAGCAGGCTGTTCGTCCATGAACCAGATCCACGCTCAGGCCGAAGGCCCCGCCGCCTACGGGGGCGTGCGCCACGTGCTGGCGCGCTGGGATCACCCCGACACGACGCCGGGTGATCAGGCCGCGATGGTCATGGACTTCCCCTTCTCGTTTGTGTTCGACACCCTCTTCCTGCCCCTCTTTGCGATCAACGAGATCGTCGAGAACGGGATCGTAGTCACCGACGCTCGGCCTTCTATCGAGCGCGGCACGATCGCCGATCGCTCCGGCCGCTAGGGGTATCCCGCGACGCTCCTGGAACGAAGGGGAAGCGCCGAGTGAGCGATCTACCCGAGAGAGTCGACGACCCGCGCGTCCTAGAGGGCCTCCGGCTCCTCCTCACGCGTCGCTATTTCGAGGCCCACGAGTCCCTCGAAGAGTCCTGGAGCGAAATGGAGCGCGGGGAGCCCTGGGCTGACGTCCTCCAAGGACTGATCCAGCTCTCCGTGGCCCTCGAGCACCTCAAGCGCGACAACGCGATGGGCGCCTTCAACGTCTGGCAAAAGTCCCGCGCCAAGCTCCGCAAGGCGCCCGACTGGGTCGCCGGGATCGGAGTCGCGGACTGGGCAGAGGCGGTCGCGACTCACTTCACTCGCTGCGGAATCGCGGAGCGAGTCAAGTTCCTGCTTGAGGGGGGCGTCGCGGACGGCGCAGCGCACATTGAGGAGGCGAGCTTGCCTCCCCTTCCGCCAGACGACGAGTGGCCGATCCCCGAGCTGCGCGAGGAACTCGCTGCGCGAATCCCGACAGCCTGAGGACCGAGTCAAGTGAGCCCGACGTCCGACCTCGCGGAGCGTCTTCGCGTGGCCTGGGAGCGGCGCGGCGAGCTGCACGATTCGACACGAACCGCCTATCGCCTCTTTCACGGCTACGAGGAGGGCTGCCCAGGCCTGAGCGTCGACCGGCTGGGGGACGCGCTCGTCCTGACTCACCTCCCCGAGCACGAAGGCCGCCTCAGCGAAGTCGTGGACGTGCTCGCCGCCGAGTTCTCGCCCCGATACGTGGTCAGCAAGCTGCGCCGCGGGCGGGGGGAGCCAAAGCTAATCCAGGGCGAGGAGATCCCCTCCGAACTTGAGGTCCGCGAGGGGAGCCTTCGATTCCTCGTCGAGCCCCTCGCGCGACGAAACCCAGGGCTCTACCTCGACGCCTTCCCCGCGCGACGCTGGCTGCTAGAGAACAGCCAAGATCGGCGAGTCCTAAACCTGTTCGCCTTCACCGGCAGCCTTGGGATCGCGGCCGCAGTCGGCGGGGCCCGCGGAGTGATCCACGTCGAACTCCAGAAACGGCAGGTGCGCCGAATCCAGCGGAACCTAGCGCTCAACGACCTGCACGTCGACGGCCGCGACTTGGTCCGCGAGGACCTCTACGCCTACCTCCGGCGAGCCCTCCGCAAGGAAGCCTCCTTCGACGGAGTTGTGCTCGATCCGCCGCCTCAAGTTCCCAACCGACCCCCGGGCGCGGGCCAGGACTACGGGACCCTGGCGCGCCTCGCAGGGCCCCTGTTGAGCCCTGGCGGTTGGCTGCTCTGCTTCTTCCACCGCCGCGACAAGCCCCGGAGCGAATACGAGCAAGAGGTCTTGGAGGCCTCGCCCGCGCCACTCGAGATCCTCTGGCGTGGGACGAGCGGAGTCGACTTTCCCGAAGCGAACGTGGAGTCGAAGCTCAGGTTCACCGCCTTCGCGCGCCGAGCCTGACTGCTACGCCAGGCGGCGCTCGATCTCGGCGCGGAGCTCGTCCATGAAGGGGCGATCCGTCTCGAGGTCGAAGGGGCGCGCAGCGTCCCAGTCGTAGGACCACACCGCGCCGTTGCGGAGATCGTCGGGCTCGTCGGTGTAGCGCGGGAAGAGGTGGCAATGGAGCGCCGGTTCGAGGTTTCCGAGCATGGCGTAGTTGACCCGCGCGGCGCCGGTCAGGGCCAAGAGGGCGTCGCCGATCAAGCCCATGTCCTCGAGGTAGCGCGCCCGCGCAGCGCCGCTCAAGTCATTGAGGGTCGGCACGACGGGGTCGGGGAGGAGGAGCGAATAGCCCTTCACGACTTGAACGTCGCCGATCACCACCCAGCCCGAGGGGACACGGCACACGACGGTCGGGTTGTCCCCGCTTTGGGCGGCCGCGACGCGGCGGTGAATCAGGGTCTCGCTCATGGGGATCTCCTCAAGCTGTAGAGGTACCAAGTGTAGGTCCGACCTTCGTGGCGGGACTCGAAGAGCGCAAAGCGCGAGGCGCCGTGACGTCGCAGCTCGCGCTCGAGGTCCCCCGGAAGCGGCTCACGAGAGCGCAGGAAGACCGCGAGGTAGGGGGAGGCCCCGCGCCGCCGCGCCTCCTCCCGGACGAGCCGAATCGACTCCTCTGGACGCTGATCACGAAGCTCCGGGCGGTGCGGGTCGCCTAGATCGTAGAGGTAGGCGCGCGCGGCGTAGGTCACAGGGCGCAGCTCGTCTCGGCCCAGGACCACGATCGGGCCGGGGCCGTTGTGAGCACGCAGCGCGCGCCCGACCTCGACCTCGATCGCCTTGGGCACGAGCTGGGGCTCGAGGGTCTTGGGGCCCAAGACCACCACGATCAGCCCGAGCAAGAGCGCGAGACCCGAGCGTGGCCAGCCGTGGCTGCGTCCCAGCCCGGCCAGGGCAGCGCCGGCCAGGATCGCGATCGGGATCCCGACCGCCGACTGGTGGAGGCGAGAGGTGTAGCCCCACACGCTCGCCTTGAGGAGGACGTGAGCCCCGACGAAGGCGGCCAGCGTCAAGGCGGGGAGCAAGAACGCGCCCGGATCGAGCGTCCCCCGTCCGTACGGCGGCGGGCGCGCCCCCAGGAGGAGGCCGCAGAACAGGACTGCCAGCAGGAGGGGGTGAGCCACGCTGAGCGCTTTGCGAACCGCGAACACGGCTCCACCCCAGATCCCTGGCGGGAGCGGGTCTGCGGGAAAGGCCCCACCACCACGCATTTCGCGGGTGATCCAGCGGTCGAGGGAGGCGGTCTCCTCGCTGGGCGCGACGTCGATCCGAACTCGAGGCGCGAGGAGCGTCGCGACCGGCTTCTTGGGTGAGAGGAGCCAGGCGCCATGGTGGAGCCGGAGCCCGATCACAAACGGCGCGACCCCCAGCCCCGCTCCCAGGAGAATCGGAAGGGCTCCGCGCAGGAGCGCACGGCCGAGACGCCTCGCCCAAGCGTCGTCCCGAGACGTCTTGAGCGCAGCCAGGGCGAGGGTCGCCCCCGCGACGAGCCCCGCTCCGCTGGCGAGGGCGTCCGAGCGAGCGCTGTAGCCGAGACCGAGCGCCACCCCCGCGAGCACGAACCAAGGGACCGTGCGCCGTCCCGCCCGGGCTCGTTCGAGTCCAATCGCGGCAGCGGCGAGGCTCAATGCGAGGCAAGCGTGCGCGACGGGGTAGTTCATGACCTGGGCCCCGAGCCGAGCCAGGTAGGGGTGCGCTGCGGCCAGCACGCCCGCACAGAGAGCCGCCGTGAGCGGCGCGCGCGGCACGAGGACCGCAGCCACCCGCCCACAAGCGGGCGCAACCAACGCGGAGCAGCTGACCGCCACGATCGCCCCGGCCTGAGGGAACGAGAGCCCGGTTGCCTTGACGAGGAGGGCGCAGAGCGCCCCGAACAGCGGGTGAAAGCGGAGCTCGATCGCGCCGTGCCAGTCGCCTACGACCAGCGCCTCCGCGATCCGCAGGTCGACGATTCCGTCGGGGTAGATCGAAGCCGTCCGATAGGAGATCAGCGCCCGAAACAGAAGCGCCAGCACGTAGAGGAACACCCACAGCGGCCAGCGAGGGGGAGTGGATCCGGGATTAGCCACGTGAGGTCACGTCGACCCAAGGGCGGGCGGGGGTAAACCCCGCCCCTACCCAGAGCGTGTTGCGAACCGCCGGGGAGGAGGACGACTCGAGGCGGCTAGGTGATCTGTAGGGTGCGGGGTTTACCCCCGCCCGACGCCTTTCACGGAGAGACAGACGCTCTCTTTTCTTAGGCTTCCCCACCTCAGGGCTGTAACCCCGCACTCTACAGATCCCACTCGGCGCTTCGAGGCGGCCCCTCCCGGGGGGGTCGCACACGCTCTGGGTAGGGGCGGGGTTTACCCCCGCCCGCCCCCCAAGGCGCGCAAACCGGCCTCTCGGGAGCCTCCTGATACGTTTCGCCCCTCGGCCGTCACGAGGTCAAGCGCACGGGACTTAGGGAAAACGGAGCGGCGCTCCGACGATCAAGTCGGGGTCGAGGGCTCGCAGCCGGCGCGCGAACGCAGCGGGGATCTTGGCGTCGGCGCTCCGAAGGCGGAACGAGCAGCAGTAGGTCTCGCCGACGCCGCCGTAGCCAAAGCTGCACCAGCGCGTGTGCTTCACGGCTGGGATCGCGAACACCCGCGCGAGGTGAGGCGCAATCCGAGGGTGAGCGACTCCGGTCCCGACGTCGGTCACGAGCTCGGTCTGGACCTGCTCGCTGAAGGTCCCCGACACGAGGCGCGCCCCGGCCTGCTTGAGCGCGAAGGGGATCCGGCGGAAGGAGTCTCCGCCAAACGCCCCGACGAGGCCCGCGAGTGAGCGGAGGTGGAAGGCGTCGCCAGACTGGCCTTGGCGCTCTTGGCGAATCGAACTCAGGAGCTGCCCGAGGTCAGGGGAGGGCGCGAGTTCGAGCGGCAGGACGAGGCCGCCGCAGCAGTTGAAGAGCGAATCGACACCGAAGCGCTCACGCAGGTTCTCGGGCATGAACGCGTTGAGTCGGAGCGCTCGGCCCGGCCGCGCGCGCTGCTCTCCGAGCGCGAGCAGATAGAGCGCGAGCAGCAAGTCCCGCCGGCTCGTCCCGAGACGACCTGAGACTCGGCGCAAGCGCTCGTAATTGAGGGTCAAGGTCAGCGACCAGCGCTTGCGAGCGCGCGGCTGGGGCGCGATTCGATAGGGCGCTCGCCCAAAGCGCGGCGGCGCCTCATGCTGGCTCGGGTCGCCCACGATCGCTCGAATCGGATCCTCGCTCGAGAGGCTCGGGAGCGGCGGCGGCTCCACGTCGAGGTAGAGCGCCAGGACCCGGTTCATGTAGCTCAACAGCCCGTGGCCGTCGCAGAACACGTGACTGGCCTCCCCGAGGAGGTGGGGACCGTGCACATAGATTCGCACCGGCGGCTCGCGCCGGAGATCGAACCGGCGCCCGAGGCGCGTCAGCGGCCAGCGCTTGGGGCCCGAGCGGCCCGGGCGAAACCAGGCCTCGCTCAGCCCACGCTCGAGACGCCACGAGAAGGGTGGGAGGTCGCGCGTGACCTGTCGAAGCGCGCGATCGAGTCGCCGCTCGTCGACGTTCTCGCGCAGCGAGACCCCGCCCACGAAGTTGAACGGCGTCCCTGCGCTCTCCGAGAGGAGGAACATCCAGCCCAAGACGTGAAGGGGAACGCGCTGAGTCGAGGGGAGGCCCATGGGGAGCGCATGGTTGCATATGGAGCCGAGGGGAGGAGACCCAGCCGCTGGGTTGGCACGGTGTCCGGTTGTCCGCTTCTCCGTTCGGACAATGTCCGACCTGTCCGACCTGTCCGACTCCAAGCTCAGACGCGGCGTAACTCTTGTTATTACGTTCGTTCCTTTGGCTCCTCATTTGTTCTCTGGCTGCGTGAATCAAGGAACAAAGCAGGCCACATGGACACTCCCCCCCGAATCTCAGCGCTAGCCTCGACCCTCAACGAGCGATTCGAGGCCTTCGACCTCCTCGTCACGCGAAAAATGGCTCGGCATGGAATCGACCTCCTAAGGATCTCCCTCGGCGTGATCTTCCTCTGGTTCGGCTTCCTCAAATTCTTCCCCGGAGTCAGTCCCGCGGAGACGCTCGCCAGCGACACGATTCAACTCCTGACCGGAGGCTTGATCGAGCGTCAGACCTCGCTCTATGTCCTCGCGACTTGGGAATGTGCGATCGGCCTCGGCCTCGTGACGGGCAAGGCACTCCGCCTGACGCTCCTCCTGCTCTTCCTCCAAATGCCTGGGACGGTCATGCCCATGGTGTTCTTCCCCGAGTTGGCGTTTAGGACCTTCCCCTTCGTGCTGACTCTCGAGGGCCAGTACATCGTGAAGAACCTCGTCCTCGTGAGCGCGGGCCTCGTGATCGGCGCGACCGTTCGCGGCGCGAGCCTTCGAGCGGGGCCGCGGGTCGCCTCGGGCCTTCAAGAGACGCCGGGCCTCCAAGAGACTCCGCTGCGAATCGAGACCGACTCCGACCCGACCGCACGCAAGCGGCGGGGTGAGCTCGCGGCAGCCTAGGCGTCGAGCACGCAATGGACGGAGACTCGGCCCCTTCGCGATCACGCGCTCAGGAGAGGCCCTGCCGGGCGCGGAAGAGTCGCGCGTAGATATCGAGGGTCGCTTCCTTCGCGTCCTCGAGCCCGTGCTCTGCGAGCAACGGCAAGGGCACCTCGAGAAGCATTGCGTGCTGGGCGAGGGTGTCGTCTCGCTCGGCCCCATATTTTTTGGAGAGGAGCTCGAACAGCGCCTCCAGGTTTTGACGCTGCGACATGGAAGCGTCGTTCCCCAGGATCGTAAAATCACTGACTTGGGTCTGGCGAATTCGAAACGCGCGATTCGAACCGAAGAGCGGCAGCAGATACCCGACCGGCTCGGTCTCCTTCCTCCCACTGCCGCGTCGCCCCGCCTGGGGCGGGATCCGCCCGTCCAAGAGCAGGTGAGGCTCTCTAGGGTCCAGTTCGAACGACCTTGACTCGGGGTCTCGCACGGGCAGGATCCTCCGTCCCTCGACGACTAATGTCTCGCCTGGGCCCGCTCGGACGCCTCGAACCTCGATCAGCTCTCCTTGCACGAGATCGGAGACCGCGACTTGAACGACCTCCGCCCCTTCGTCTTGCAGGCGTGAAGCCGCGGCGTCGATCTCGTCTGGTGTGCCCACCGAGAGGACCCTCGGAAACGCCACGCCGCCCCGGGTCCGCGCCTCGTAGACGGTCACGCCCATGATCTCGGACAGGGTCCGAATCTGGGACTGACTCCGCTCCGACGAGGGCTCTAAGATCAAGGCTTGCGGGCCCTGCCTGGGGGGGGCTGCCCCCGCCTGCGCAGGAGCAGGCTCCTGCGACACCCCCGATTCTTGGGGTTTCGAAGCCGCACGGGCCCCGCCAATAATCCTCCCGCTAATGGGCCTGCCAGCCGGCTTGACCGGCGCTGGTCCGGACTTCGATTCGGAGCCGCCGAGTGCAGCTCTCGCTTGACCAGCGAGTCGGGCTGAGGGAGGCCGAGCGGAGCGCGGCGCCGTAAAGAAGGGGTCGTCGGGAGGAGTCTCTTGGTCGGGCCCTCCGATCCGAACGTCGGGGCCCAGCGGCAGTCCTCCGTGGAGGAGATACCAGGCGTCTCCTCGCCTATAGGCCACGAACCGCCCGAAGAGCTTCAGGCTGCTTGACTCGGTGGCAACGAGGAGCTCCGTTTGGCGGTGCACTGAGATCGTGACCCAGATCACGCTCAACCCAGAGTCGATCGCTTGGGTGCGCTTCACCTCGTGCGAGAGCTGGACTTCACTCAGTCCTTCGCTTGCGCAGAACGGGGCCCAACAAGCCTTGAAGTAGGGATCCAGGGCGAGATTGAAGCTCGCTGCCTTTAACCCCCATGCGGAGATAGCGTCGCGCTCGACGCGAGTCCGAGCCACTTTGGAGAGGCAGGCCCTGGCGGTGTCCCAGCGTTCCCGCGCGAGCGAGGAGAGGAACACCTCGACCAGGAGGCCCGGATCGCTCGCGGGCAGTCTGGGAATCGCCGCTTCGTTCAGCAAGTGTTGGCCGGCAACCGCCAAGCCAATGAAGCCCACGGCAAGTGAGACCCCTGATACGAACGTCTGAGGGGTGTCACTGCCTTGGGTAAGGATCAGGCCCACAGCGCCGGCCAGGAAGAGGAGAGCAGTGCCCGCGACGGCCGCGATTGCCGACGGGGAGAAGCGAGGTCCAGGGTCGCTCGGGATCTCAATGCCCTCACGAGCCTTCCGGGCGAGCCGCTCCCACACCTCCCGATCAACGATTCCGTTCATTGGACACCTGCGCGGACAGGCTATGCCCCCCGGCCGAAGCGCACAAGTCAGCTAACTACATTCGACACCACGAGCCGCGACGGCGGTCCTCTCCACCGAGCCGAACGACGGCGCGGTGCGGGGAGGACCGAATGACTGACGAACGACTCAGGACTCTTGAGCGCCGCTGGAGAGAGAGCGGAGCTCTCGAGGACGAAGCCGCCTGCCTCCAAGAGCGGCTCCGCACAGGGGCGCTCAGCCAAGCCCGCTACGAGCTCGCCGTCGCGCTCGGAGCCCCCGCTCTAGGCGGCGAAGAGAGCCCGCCGCTCCGGTTCCAAGAGTGGATCTCTTCGCTCCCCTTCCATCAGAGGCGAGGGAGGCTGGAGCGGGATTGGGCCAGGGTCCCGCTCGCCATGGCTCGGGCGATCCTGCCTTGCGTCGAGCGACTCGGCGGGAGCTCGCGCTACCGCGCTGCCCTCAGGGTCACCACCTCCCGCCTCCTAAGGGTCCGCCTCTCCCCTCGGAAGGAGGCGGCCGCCGGGGGCCTCTTGCGCAACCCGTTGCTCGAGGGCTGGGCCAACTCGCCTCAAGAGAGAGCCCTAACCTACTTCGTGGAGTTCGCGATCCTGTGCCTCGCGGCGTCCCCCCCTTCCCTTCCCAGATTCGAGGACGTCGCGCGACGGGCTCTCTACCCGCAGGGCAGGTGGGGAGTGGAACCCGGTGTCGAGGAGGCGCTCGAGGCGACGATTCCGGCGGCTGGAGGCCGCCTCTGGGGGCTACGGCTCGCGGTCAGAGACGAGGTCCTCCCCTGGGCGCTGGGGTATCGCGATCCACTCGAGTCCGACCCTCACGCGTTCTCATGTGCGAGCTCCTGAGAACTCGGTTCCCTGCGGACGTTCTCGTCCAAGGCCACCTCGAGCAGAGCGGCTCTAGACTCGAGTCGTGAACGACGAGAGCGAGACGACGGCCCTTGCCTGGGGCCTCCTGGCGGGGGGGGTCTTGGGCATGGGGTCGAGCTTCGTGTTCCTCGGGAGCCTCGTCCTGGGCGAGGTCGTGGCTGGGGCGATCGGGTTCGTCCTGGGCGCGCTGCTCGCCGGAGGGGGCCTCGTCCGTTTGGTCAGACGGGGCGCCCTGGCCCCGCGGCCCGCCTCGCTCCTGGTCAAGCTCGCTCGCGGCGCTGGACTGGCGGGAGTCGCGTTGAGCGTCCTCATGATCGGAGTCAGCTTCTACACAGGTGCCCAGTCGAAGCAGCTCGGGATCCTGTCCGGGGCGTCTGGGGTCCTGGCCGGCTTGATCTTGCTCGGCGCCGCCGCCCTCTGCCGAGGCGAGCCTCCCGTGCCCCCCGAGGACACTCCCTAAGCGCGTCCCGTGGGGCCGAGAGGACGATCGGAATCCGGCGCTTCGCGCGCCGCGATCTCCTTGACACCCCCAAGCGGCGATCCATGATCGGAGTCGAATGCGTTGCCTGTCCCTGGTCCTGTTCCTCCTCCTCCCGCTCTTGCTGAGCGGCTGTATGGACTCGAGAGCCCTCTCGGGGCCGGAGATCCGCAATCTCCTGGGCGGAGCCAAGGTGGAAGGGCGACACGAGATCCGCGGCTACAGCTTCGTGCGCGAATACGACGAGACGACGTTCACCCAAATCCGTCCCGACGGCGCCCAGGCCACCTGGCGGGTCACGGGCAATCAAGTCTGCATTCAGTGGAACGGCAAGGGCAGGAACCTCTGCCGCTCGATCCGCACCAACGACCGCGGTGACTACTGGAAGGTCCGAGGTGGGACCAAGACGGTCGTCACCTACACCCGAATCGTCGACAAGGCGACCGGCGTCGACCGAGCCGTCAGCGGAAGCCCGCCCGTGATCCTGATGAGGCTCGTGTTCAGCCCCATGGGTTGGTTCGTCCTCATCGCCTCCACGATCGCGTACCTGGTCTGGAAGGGCAGTCGCCCCATACCGATCGTCGCAGGGGGACAGTCGTATCTCCCCGAAGAACTCGGAGTCTTGCCGGTCAAGCAAGTCGACGCGTTCATGGCGACCGCCCTCGCCGAAGACGGCTTCGAGACCGCGTATCGAGTGTTTGAGGTCATGCTCGCCCAGTCGGGGACCTTCACGCGCTCATGGGAGCGCATGTGGTCTGTCGTCGGGCTCCTCGCGGACGAGGACGCGGTCCGGGCGCTGGCCCAGATCCTCCAGGCCTCGATCCTGTTCCCCAAGAGCCTGCTCGAGACGGTCTCCGGCGACGACCGAACCGTGTATCTGATCGGCAAAGGCTACGGGGCGAGGGCCGAGCTGCTCCGCAGAACCCACGACGCGACGGGCTTCACCACGGCTCGCGAGAGCAGCATGCTCTTCCTGGATACGCTCCGCCCGATACCCGGAGCCCCGGTCCCAGAACCCACCGAGGCGACGGCGGAGCCGGCGCCGACGGACCAGAAGCTTGTCGGGGACGCCGTCGACGAGATCTCGTTGGTGAGCCCCGGGATTGGTAAGGGGCAGCCTGAAGCCGCCTCCGGCCGATACCAAGCGCTCGCGAACTCCGCCTACGAGACGATCATGTATCTCAAGCACGAGCCGCCTCCGGTCGTGCGCTCGTCCTCGTCCTCTTACTCGGGCGGTGGTGGGTGATTGGAGCCTGGTCGCTCTCGGGCGCGCTGCTCGACCGCGAGCGCGATCTGCGCCCGCTCCTCGCCCACGGAGCGGACCCAAAGATCTCGACCGCGCGCCTCTGGCTGAGCTCCGAGAACCTGGCTCACGACGGCGATCGAGTCGCGGCCTTCGTGGGTTTCGCGACCGGCGGCCTCAAGGGGTTACTGGCAGGCGAGACCCCCGAGGGGGGCTTCGTCGCGGTTCGTGGCGAGGGCGAAGGCTCGCTGACCCTCCTGCGCGGCCCCTCGGGCGGCGAGCGGCTCTATGTGGCACAGCAGGGCGAAGTCGCCTACTTCGCGTCCAGCGTCCGCCCGCTGCTCGCCCTGGTCGGGCAACGCCTCAACACCGCCGTCCTCGACGAGGCCCTCCTGACTGGGCAGACGATGCTCGGCGGAGACACTCTTCACGAAGGGATCTCCGAGGTCCTCGCCGGACACCACCTCGTGCTCAGCGATCGCGTCGGGGACCAGGTGTTCACCCAGCCCGAGATCCTGCGCTCACCCGTCGGGAGCGTCGAGAGCCTCGCCAGGGCCTTTCGGGATCGACTGACGGAGGCGGTCGTCCTCGCGGCCGGGCCCGAACGTCCGGTCGCGATCGCGCTCTCGGGCGGGATCGACTCGAGCGCCGTGGCCGCGGCGGCCGTCGACGCGTTCGGCGCCGAGAACGTGGTCGCCTACACCTACGAGTTCGAGGATCCAACGCATGGGACCGAGCTCCACTACGCCCGCCAGGTCGCGATTCGCCTCGGGATCAAGAACCACCACGTGTTCCAGCTCACAGCCAAGGACTACCTCGCGGCGATCCCCGAAATGATCTGGCGCTCGGAGAGCGTCGTGCACTGGCCCAAGGCCTTCATGCTCCTCGTCGCGCGGCACCTTCGCTCGCGCGGGCACGACCGCTACCTGACCGGGTTTGGGATCGGGTCGCACACCGCCTGGCTACGAGACCTCGCCGGCCTCCTCCACCACGCTCCCGCGAGCGCCGTCCTCGCCCACTGGAAGCCGCTCGCCTTCCGCTCCGCGCGCCCCTCGCTGACTCGGCTCGCAGACCGGATCAGCCAGCTCCACCCCGGCCTCGAGCAACCCCACCCGCGGCTCTACTACGTCGTGCTCCGGATCCTCGAACACGCCGGCCGGATCAAGGACCTGCCCTCCTTTTTCCCCGCTGCCATGGCGCCCTTCCTCGAGCGACGCCGTCCCTTCGAGGCTCTCGAACCTTCGCTCGAGGGGCTCCCCCTCGTCGACCAGCTCCTGCGCGTCACGTTTGGACACATGGTCTCTTGCGTCGACGTGACTCGCTCCGAGCGCGCGTCGCGCGAGCTGGGGGTTCTCCGCCTCGCGCCGGCTCACTTCGCCTCGGTGATTCCCTACGCCTACCAGCCCGTCGAGCCGGCCCCTCGCCTTTGGACTCAGGATCGGGCGCTGCGCCCCGGCAAGCTCCTCCTCCGACACGCCTTCGCGGACGCGCTCCCCGACGGCGTCCTCTACCGGATCAAGAACTGGGACGACGCGGTCGCCTCGCCGAGTTGGCTGACGGCCGCCCGCCGCAAAATGCTCTCGACCCTGCCAGGCTTTCCGCGCGACGCAGAGCGCTACGGCCCCGGTTACGCCGACGCGATCCGCTACTGGGAGCCGCGCTCGACCCTCGCCAGCGGCCTCTCGCTTCGACTCTGGGAGCGAATGTTCGTCGAACTCCCGGTCACGTCAGAGCCTCCAACTTGGAGCACTCTCCACCCCACGCGGGCCCCAAGCCCGCTGGTCCCCACCTAGGTCTGAGCATGCAGAACGAGAAACTCACTCCGGAGCAAGTCGTCGAGGAGCTCTCCTCGCTGCTCGAAGGACGCTTGAGCACGATCTATCGGTTCGGGTCCCAGTTCGCGAGCAAGCCCGGCCTGGTTCGACTGCTCGTCCTCGTGGACACGATCGACCGGAACCTGCTCGATCGGCTGACCCCCCTCGTCGGCCGCTGCCAGGCGAGCGACATTCGCCTCCGCCTCGACACGTCCAAGGACATTCTCCGCGCCGCCGACGCGTTCCCCGTGTTCTGCCTCGAGTTCCGCGAGACGCGCGAGCTGCTCAAGGGAGAGGACGTCTTGACCGAGCTGTCCGTCGATCTCAGCAGCCTCCGACTCCGCGTTGAGCAAGGCCTGCGCGTCGTCCGTCGCGACATGGTCCAGGCTTACCTCGATCAAACCGACGCGGGCCTAGCGACCGCGCTCCGCCGCGCGACGCACCGCCTGGTCTACCTCCTGGAGGGCGTCCTCAAGGTCAGCGGCGCCGAGACCCTCCAGCGGACGCCAGCTGAGGTGTTCGAGACTGCGGCCTCGACGCTCCTCAGCGCTGACGACGTGGGGGTCTGGAAGCGACTCCACGAGTTTGGGAGCCTCGAGGCCACCCTGGACGACGACGCCCTGCTTGAGCTCTACGCGGACGTGGTCAGGACCCTGGGCCCCGTGGTGGACGCGGTCGACGCCATGGAGACAGCCGTCACAGACTGAGCTTCGCCTCCAAGGCCGCGACGCACTCCAAGAGCGCGAGGGTCCCCCGCTTGCGCGGACGCGGGAGGTCGATCTCGGTCAACTCCTGGAGCCGCGTCGGCTTCTCGCTCAGGATCCCGACTCGATCCGAGAGGTAGACCACGTCGTCTAGGGAGTGGCTGACGAGCACAATCGTGAGGTCCTGCTCTCCCCACAGTTCGAGGAGATCTTCTTGGAGCCCTCGGCGAGTTCGCACGTCGAGCGCCGCGAAGGGCTCGTCTAGGAGCAGGACCTCGGGCTCGACGAGGAGCGCGCGGGCCAGGTTGACCCGCTGCTTCATGCCCTCCGAGAGCTGGTGCGGGTAATCGGCGAGGTGATCCCCGAGCCCCATTCGGCTCAAGAGAGCGCTGGCCTTGGCGTTCGCGTCCGTGACGTCTCCCCGGCACTCGAGGCCGAAGGTCGCGTTGTCGAGCACCGTCCGCCACGGCAGGAGGTGCGGGCGCTGGAAGACCATGGCCATGGAGTCGCGCGATCCCTCGATCGTGCCCCCGCTCGGGGCGTGGAGGCCGCTCAGGACGTGCAGGAGGGTCGTCTTGCCGCAGCCACTCGTCCCGACGAGCGCCAGGATCTCGCCGCGCGCGACGCTGACGTCGATCCCACCCAGGACCTCGAGACGCTCGCTCGCCCCGACCGGATAGCTGGCCCGTAAGTCCCGGACCGTCAACACGACCTCGCTCACATGCCCCCCGAGCGCCCGAGGGCCGAGGGTCGCCACCGCTCGACCCGTTGCTCGAGCCTGTGCACGAGCGAGGTGCAAGCCACGGCGAACAGGGCGACCAAGACGAGGCACACGAAGAACTGATCGACCTGGAAGTTCGCCATGTAGAGGTTCATGCGATAGCCAATCCCGCGGTCCGCGCCGAAGAACTCGCCGATCAGGGCCCCGACGAGCGCGTAGTTGACCCCGACTCGAAGTCCTGAGAGCACATAGGGCAAGACGCCCGGCAAGACGACGCTCCGCGCGATCGTCCACTTCGAGGCCCGAAACGAGCGGGCCAGGACCATGTATTCCTGCTCGAGGCTGCGGACCCCCGTAAACGTGCTGACCAGGATCGGGAAGCTCGCCATCAGCGCCCCCAAGAACACGTTGGCCGCGAAGCCAACCCCCAACCAGAGCATGATCAGGGGCATCAACACGATCTTGGGGAGGGCGTTGGTAGCCACGACGAAGGGGTTGAGCGCCTGATAGAGCGTCTTGTGGGTGCCGAGCGCGAGCCCCGCCACGGTCCCGCCCCCCACGCCCAGGATCACGCTCAGAGCAAACACGCCGAGCGTGAATCCGAGATCGGGGTAGATCCCAGACGTGCTCAGCATGTCCCACCCGGCGACGGAGATCCGCGACGGTGAGCTGACCAAGACCGGGTTGATCAGCTCGAAGCGCGAGGCCAGCTCCCAAGAGATCAAGAACCCAAGCGCGGTCGCGTGGGCCGGCCAGGTCCGCTGGCGCTCGGCGTTTGGGGCTCCGCTCGCGTCCATGCTCAGCGAGCGGCCCCGGTCACCTCGTCCAGCAGCCGAAGATCGAGCAAGTCGGCTGGCTGAACGTCGCTCAGTTCGAGGAACTTCAAGACGGTCCGAAAGCCCTCTTCAGAGGGATAAGGAGGCGAAGAGATCATGCCCGGCCCGCCGGTTCGATAGCGTTCGTCCGCGGCCGCCTTTGTGTCCGAGCTGGACAAATACAGCCCTATGATCTCAATGCTCTCCGCTTTGTTCGCCTCGTCCTTGTAGAACGCGATCGCGTGGGTCAGCCCTCTCAGGAAGGCCCGGACACGCTCGGGGTGCTCCGCTAGGAACTTCCGCCGCGTCACAACGACTGCGTAGGGAAAGCGCACGTCATGCTTGGGGAGGTCGACCAAGACGTGCAAGCCGAGCTCCGCCAATCGCGAGGGGGGCGTCTGGGAGACGGTGCCCGCCACGTCGCCCCGGGTCAGGGCCGCGAGGCGATTGAACTCGCGCCCCATGCTCCGGATCTTGACGTCCTTCCCAGGCGTCAGCCCACAGGACTGGAGGGCATAGCGCGCGGCGACTTCTTGCGGGCCACCCAAGATCGCGAGCCCGATCGACTTCCCGCGCAAGTCCTCAGCCGTCTTGATCTCCTTCCCGACCACGAGGCGGTGGTAGAAGCGATCGACGAGGCCGCCCACGACCACGAGGTCGGCGCCCGCTCTGTTGGCCTTGACGACCGCGTCGCCCCCTGCGATCCCGACCTCGATCGAGTCCGCGATCAGGGTCCGGAGCGTCGCCGCCGACCCGCCCATGACCTTGATCTCCGTCCTGAGACCCTGGGCCTCAAAGTGCTTCTTCTCGTGGCCAATCCAGGCCACGGCGTGCACGTAAGAGGGGATCGCGAGCCCGACCCGAATCGTCTGGAGTTCAGGGGGCTGGGGGGAGCGAGCCGCTGACGAGTCCGGACCTTCGGCCGGACAGGCCGAGAGGCAAAGGAGGGAGAGACAGAGCGCCGGGCGAAGGAAGCGCCTAAACGGAAGTTCACGATCAGGAGCGGTCACGCGGAGTGTTGTTGCCCACAGAAGGGCCGGTCGACAGTGACCACTCCCGATCGTGTGCTTCCATTTACTAGTTCCTCAGAGGAGGTGCTCGACTCGGGGGTGAGCCCTGCGATGCAGCTAAGACCCGTTCGTCGACTCGCGTGCATGCACCCAACTCTTCCTAGTAAAGCGGAGCACGATTCTGAACGAGGTCGTCCTCCTTGGCGAAGGGGAATCGTGAGACCACCCTCGTGGACGACCTCTCAGAATCGTGGTCTCCGGTTTAGGTGCTCCGAACGGCGTCGACTATGTCTTGCCCGAACCTGGGGGCGAAGGACTCATAGACGCTCCGGGCGACCTCGCGGAACTCCGCGCGGCGCGCCTCGTCCATGCTCACGATCTCGACGCCGAGCTCAGGGAGGGCCTGCTTGACACGGACTTCCTCGGCCAGCGAGACGCCTCGCTCGATCTGACCCGCGCGGCGGCCGGCCTCGACGATCGCCTCCTGGTGCCCCTCGGGCAGCCCCCGGAAGAACTCCTCGTTGATCGCCATCATGGTCATGAACAGGCTGTGACCGGTGTCGTTGACGACTTTGTAGACCTCGTTCAGGCCGGTGTAGAGGAAGCGCACGAAGGTCAACTCAGCGGCGTCGATCTCGCCGGCCAGGGTCCGCTTCGCGACGTGCTGCAAGGCGCCCGGGCTCGCGATCGCGCCCATTCGGCGGTACATTTCCGCGGGGATCGGGTTCCCCGAAGTGCGGATCCTGAGTCCCGCCAGATCGCTCAGCTGCTCGATTCGGCGACCGGTGCTGGGGAGGATCCGAAAGCCGCCGCTGTAGGCGAAGGACAGCCCGCGAATCCCGTGCACGGCCATGTCGTCCATCAGTCGCGTCGCCATGGGTCCCTCGAGGACCTTCTCGGCGTGGTCGTAGTCCCGGAACAGGAAGGGCAGCTCCAAGGCCCAAAGCGGCTCGTGGACCGAGCCCAGCGTCGAGACGTAGGTGTGGGCCATTTCGACCTCACCGCGGGCCAAGCACTGGACCAGCTCGGTCCGGCTCAGGTCCTCGCCGCCGCGTCCGCCCATGAACGCGTCCGAGGTCAGAAGCTGGACCTCGACCTCGCCGTGGGTCCGCTCGCGCACCGTCTCAATGAACTGGCGGCAGGCGTCCTCGAACACGATCGGAGGATCGTGCGCCAGAACCCACCGAATCGTGAAGCGCGCGGTGTCCGAGGCGGGACGCCCCTCTGCGCTGATTCGGGCCAAAGTCTCGCTCATTGTCGCGGAAGCGCTCACGGTGACCTCCTGGGTCAGGTCGAGCATATCTGCCGCTCCAAGGTCTCGCCAACCGGCGGCCTAGCTAACCTGCCTTGGACCCGGGGACCCAAGGCAGGTCCGGGTCGCGCTACTTGTCGTCCTTGCTGACGAGCTTGCGCGGGACCATGAACTTGGTCGTGGTCAGGATCGTCTTGGCCGCCTCGGAGTCGGCCGGCAGCACGCGGAGGATCTCCTCCATGGCGTCTGCCTGCGCGCTCCCCGAGCGAACCGCCTCGGCCAGCGTGAAGGAGCCCATGAGCTGGCGCGGAGCCTCGACAAGCTGCGGATTCAAGATCCGCGCCCAAGCGTCGAGGGCCGGGCTGGCCGCGGCCAGGTCGGCCTCGCTCAGGCCCCAGGTCCTCGAGGCCAGAATGTCGAGGCGAGCCCGAAGCGGACGCTCGTCGCTGACCCCTTGCGGCTTGGCGTTCATGATCACGAGCATGACCGGCGAATAGATGTCCAGCTGATTGACGTGCTGGGCCTCCTTGAAGATCACGATCTCGCGCTGGGCCGGCGTCAGCAGCGCCTCAACCTTGGCCATGCAGTCCCGCTTGAGGATCAACTCGTCGATCAGGCGCCGGACGAGCGGCGTCTGCTCGCCATAGCGAGCCTGGGCCAGGTCCCAGGCTGCTTGGTACTGCTCCCCCGAGCGGCTAACGCCAGCGAGCTGAGCCTCGTCGAAGGGCTGGCCCGCGTTGGCGAGGTGCTCTGCCATGAGGTTCGCAATGATCAGCGGGTGAGTGAACTCACCGTTCCCCTTCGCGTGGGTTGGGAGCTTGCCCTGGACCTCGAGAATGATCTCGACCAGCTTCTGGTTCGCCATGTAGAGCTTCTTCTGCACGGCCGGATCGATCGGCTTGCCCTCCTGGATCGAAGCCCAGACCGCCGCGAGGTGCGGGAAGATCTCGGCGGCGCCTTCTCCGGCGCGCGTCCAGTTGACCGTCTTGAGCGCGTCTTGTTGCTCGACTCCAAACGAGCGGACCCGCAGGCCCTCGGCTTTGGCCGGGGCGACCTTCGACGGCGCCGGCGCCGGATCCGCCTTCCTAAGCGGTGCCTTCGCGGCCTCGACTCGC
Source organism: Planctomycetota bacterium (assembly GCA_016765095.1). Lineage (GTDB taxonomy): Bacteria > Planctomycetota > J058 > J058 > J058 > NORP233. The sequence continues at coordinate 22,004 of JAESQQ010000339.1, forward strand.
GCCGCCAAGCGGGCCTCGAATTCTGCCACGCGCTTGGTGAGCGCGACTTGCTCTGCTCGCAGCTTGTCGTTCTCCGCCTTGAGGACCTCGCGCTCGCGCTCGAGGGGCGCCAGCCGAGCCGCGACCTCGTCCTCGGTCGCGAGGCGTGTGATCACCCCCGCCGTCGTCGCCGACGCACCTTGACCTGCGCGCAGCTCCTCGCTGCCTCGCTCTGACTCGAACAGGACGACGCCCGTCACGACCGCCACGATCACTGCTGCGCCGATCGCAGCTCCTTGCTTTGGACTCATTTTGATCTCCTTGACTTCTACGCGGAACGAGGTCCCTAGGACCCGAACTCGCGTGCCGCGCGCTCGAACGAGGAAGGGTTCCCCGTTCTTCGCGACGCGAAACCAACCAACCCCGGTGTCCAACGCCAGCTCGCGCCTCCCAAGGAGGCGGAGCCGTGCGCCGGCTTCAACTTTCACTTCACTCCCGCACGGGAGGACAATGGTCCTCGGACCCGTCGCGACCAAGACCTCGCCCTCGGCCAGGCGCTGAACCGTGCCGCCGGTCACGAGGGCCTCTGCCGGCCGAGCCTGCCGCTCGCCGATCCAAAGCAGGCCGAGCAGGATCGCCGCAGCCGAGAGGATCGCGGCGATCCAGCCGCCGCCGCGCAGAACGCGCAGAGGCTCCACAGCGCTGGCCGGCTCGAGCGCCGCGAGCCCTTCGCTCAACTCAAGGAGCGCGACGAGCTCCTCGCTGCAGGCGGGGCACTCCGGCAAGTGCGCTTCGACTTGCTCCTGCTGCTCGGGCTCGAGAGCCTCAGTCAGGAAGGAGGCCAACAGGGGACGGAGCTCCTCGCAGCTCACGCTGACGCTCCAAAGAGCTCGCGGAGCTGGGCCAACCCGCGCGCGACGCGCGAGCGAGCGGTTCGCTCGGGGGTTCCCTGGCGCTGCGCCACGTCGGCGAAGGAGAGGCTGTCGAGGTAGCGAAGGCGAAGGGCGGTCCGAAAGGGCTCCCCGACGTCTTCGAGCCGCTCGCGGAGCTGACGCGCGTCGTCGCGACGAGTCGCGACTGACTCAGCCGAAGGTTCGCTCGTGACCTTCCGAGCCAACTGCTCATGGGCCACGCTGGCCCGCCCGTCCCGCCGGAGCCGATCCACGGCGCGGCGATAGGTGACGGCATAGAGCCAGCCCGGGGATTGAATCCCCGCCCGTTGCGCTGCCAGCAAGGCCTCTTGCGCCACGTCCTCAGCTCCGCTGTGGCCCCCGAGCGTGCGAGCGGCGTAAGCCACCAAGCGCGCACGGAGTGTGTTTTCGAGCTCCAACTCGATCTCCTGCGATACGGGCTCCCGGCGAGCCACGCCTCTGTCCTTGAATCGCTCGAAGGGCCCCCGCTGACCCCGAGAATCTGCACCGGGGAGGCAACTCCTGTGCAGCCAGCAGCTTAGGAGGCGCCAAGGACTAACTTCAGGGTTTCGCGCAGGACTCGGCATCGCAGGCAAGGCAGGGTGAGGGCAAGCGTAGTGACCTACGCGGCCGAAGCCGAACGCAGCCTGCGGCGTCGAGGACAAGCGAAACGCGAAGTTAGTCCTTGGCGCCGACTCAGCGAGCGAAACTCGCGAGGCACGGGGAGCTGAGCTGGCCCGTCAGGGTCGCGGCGTCGAAGTCGGATCTGCCTCGGATAGACTCCGCCCATGACCCCCAGCCCACGCGCAGCCCGCCTCTCCATGCGAACCCCTCGCTTCTTGCGAGCCGCCCTCGGCTGCCGTCGCCCCGTGGTCCGCGAAGGGCAGACTCTCGACCGCCACGTGCAATGGCTCCTCCACCTCGACCACATGATGGGCACGCCGCCGCTGACCGGCCCCTCGGTCGAAGCGAGTCGGGCCGGCTTCCGGACGACCTCGCGCCTCTTGGCTCCCCGCGACGCGTGTCCGAGCGAAGACCGCACGGTCGAGGGAGCCGCCGGGCCCCTGCCAGCGCGGCTCTATGTCCCGCCCGGCGCAGACAGCGGCCTGCTCCTGTTCTTCCACGGCGGCGGCTGGGTGATCGGCGACCTCGAGACTCACGACTCGGTGTGCAAGGCTCTCGCCGTCCGCGCGGGACGTCGCGTGCTGGCCGTCGACTATCGCCTCGCGCCGGAGCACCCCTTCCCGGCCGCAGCAGACGACGCGCTCGCTGCGTTCCGCTGGGCCGTGGACCACGCGAGCGAACTCGGAGTCGACCCGACCCGAATCGCGGTCGGCGGAGACAGCGCCGGGGGCAACCTGGCTGCGACGGTCGCCCAGCGCGCGCGCCAGCCGGGGCCGGGCCCCTGCTTTCAGCTCCTGCTCTACCCGGGCATGGACTTCGTCGACAAGGCGCCCAGCCACGAGACCTTCGGCAAGGGGTTCTTGCTCACCAGCGAAGACATTCGCTGGTTCCAGAACCACTACCTCTCAGACCCCGCCCAAGCCTCCGACCCCAAAGCCTCTCCAGGCCGGGCGAAGGACTTGAGCGGCCTCGCGCCGGCCTGCGTCATGACCGCCGGCTACGACCCGCTCCGCGACGAGGGCCGGAGCTACGCCCGCCGCCTCCAGGCCGCGGGTGTCGCTGCGGAGGACCGCTGCTACCCCGGCCTGGTCCACGGGTTCATGCACCTCGCTGGCGCGATCCCGGCTGCAGCCGCTGCGCTGGAAGACGCAGCGCAGGCGCTTCGTCGCGTTTAGAGGACCGCGCCGAGGCGCTGAGAGCAAGCCTGGACGCGGTCGGGTGAGCAAACGCCAAAGGACGCGATCTCGAAACGTCTCTCAACGGGAGGCCATATGTCTCCCCGTGACAGCCGCCGGGCGGGGGTAAACCCCGCACCCTACCGACGCATTCGGGCCCCCCGCAAGGTGCCCCAGTCGATCTCCAAAAGGCCCCCTTAGGCAACACGCTAGAGTA
>JAESQQ010000340.1 GCA_016765095.1 Planctomycetota bacterium
GGACCGCCGTCGCCAAGACCATGGCGCCAGTCGTCTGGTGGAGCGTGGTCAACGGGGCTTGAATCGCCTTCGACTCGACGCCGATCGCGGCCAAGGCGACCCAACCCAGGCAGAACTGGAGTCCGATCAGGACGGCCAACGCGACCCCGCAGCGTCCGAGCGGCAGCTCGGAGGAGCGCTTGGCTCCGATCCAAGCCTGGACGCCGATCCCGACCCCCGCGAAGGCCAAGAGCGCCCCGGCGATCGCGTGATACTCCGTTGGGGTGTGAAAGTGCCTGAGGAGGGCGCCGAGCACGAGCTGGCCGACCAAGAACACCGCGAGCCAGTGCGAGGATTGGCGAAGGGCGGTCATGGACTCGCTGGGGGCGACCTCGGGGCCGCGTCGCCAGGTCGGGCTCAGGATCGCTGCTAGGCCGACGATCAGGACAAAGAAGAGCTGGCCCGTCACGCCGTGAACCAAGGCCAACTGGAGACTCGGAGTCAAGTCGCCGGCTTCGGCGCTGAGCGTGAAGTGGCCGGTCACGCGCAGGCCTCCCAAGATCCCCTGGGCGCAGACCAGGACGAAGGCCGCTCCAGCCAGGGCCTTGACCCAGCGCCTCGGCTCACGAGCGGCGACTTGGGCTGCCAAGACGAGCGTCGTCAACCCGACCAGGGTGCCGAACAAGCGGTGAGCGTGCTCGTAGTAGATCCCGCCGGTCATTTTGCTGAGGGGGTAGAGGAACATGTTGGACGTGTAGCTGTTGGGCCAGTCGGGAACAGCCAACCCCGCCTCGTGTCCGGTGACGAGGCCGCCTGCAGCGAGGAGGATCAGGGTCGCGACTGCGGTCACGCGGGCGAAGAGCCCCAGCCAGGCGCGCTCCTGGGGGGCTGTGGGAGGGCGAGCCGCAAGGGCTCCTGCGGCGGAGAGCAAGGCGCCTCCGATCAGGAACACCGGGATCCAGAGGGCGGCTTGCGCTTCGTTCCCTTGATCTCGGAGGAAGCTGCCGAGGATCAAGAGATTGAGGAGCGAGCTGAGGGCGCCGACTCGGCCCCCCAGCAGCCAGCGGCGTGCGCCCCCCAGCGTCCGCGCAGCGACGAAGCCCCCCAGGAGAAGGCAGACCACAAAGCCTGCTGCGAGGAGCCACCCCGGCGCTTGAATGCCCGGCAAGCGGCATACGTAGGCGGTGGCCCACATAGCGACGGTGGTCCCGAACCCGAAGGTCAGGATCGACCCGGCGGGGTAGGTCCCCTCGTGTGCTTGCTTCACACGAAGAGCAACCACCTCGCTCTCGGGGGAAGCGATCAACAAGGGCGTCTGACTCATAGACGGGCTCCTCGGGCCAATCGGACCATACGTCTGATCCTGGGTCCGGCGCTGCGACAAATTGACGCAGGAGCCCCAGGCGCCCCCGCTGGTAGGGTCTTCACGCCAATGGACCGCATACGCACGCCCCTGACCCTCATCGAGAACGCCGTCCTGCCGACCCCGGTCCGGACGACCCCCGTCAGCTGGACTGAGCGGGTCGGTGGCCTGGTCGAAATGACCAAGTACCGCCTCAGCAGCTTGGTCGTTGTCACGGCGGGCGCGGGCTACCTCTTGGCGGAACCCGAGGCTGCGATCGATCCCCTCCGACTTGGCGTCGCCATGATCGGCACGACCTTGGCCGCCTTCGGCGCGAACGTGTTCAACCAGGTCCTCGAAGCGGATCTGGATCGCCAAATGGCGCGAACTTGCGGACGCGCGATCCCCTCAGGCCGCGTCACCTCGACCGAGGGCTTCTTGTGGGGCGTCCTCCTGCTCGTCGTCGGAGCGGGCCTGCTCGCCCTCCTGGTCAATCCGCTGACCGCCTCCCTCGCGCTCTTGGTGGCCGTGCTCTACGCCGCGGTCTACACCCCGCTCAAGCAGCGGACCTCGCTCAACACCCTCGTCGGCGCCGTGTGCGGCGCGCTCCCCCCCGTGATCGGGTGGGTCGCTGTCCGAGGGGAGTTCGCGCTGGGCGCCTGGGTCCTGTTTGCGATCCTTTTTGCCTGGCAGATCCCCCACTTCCTCGCCATCGACTGGTTTCACCGCGACGACTACGAGCGCGGTGGCTATCAAATGGCCAGTCGGGTCGACGCGTCGGGCCGCTTTAGCGCTCGCCTCGGCGTGATCTACGCGCTGGCGTTGATTCCGATCACGTTCTGCGTGATCCCTGCGGGAATCGGCGGCTGGCTGACTGTGCTCGGCGGCTCGGTGCTTGGGCTCGCGTTCTTGGCCTTGACCGTGGCTTGGTATCTACAGCCCTCGCGTCAGGCTGCCCGACGTGTGTTCTTCGCCAGCCTGGCTTATCTGCCCCTCTTGCTCGGGCTCCTGGTCCTCGACCCGACCCGCTAGAGCCCGCTTCGTCAAGGCTCTCTAAGGCCTCGCGCCTTGACAGCCCGCCGTGTCGGGTCTACACCGCAGCAGTGGTAACTAGCCCCAACCCAGAGCCACCTATCCGACTCAGCGTCCCGAGAGCGACGTGCTACTTGGGTCTCATTCGCAAAGCGGTGGCCACCGCTGCGCTCCAGGTTGGGTTCCCGGGTCCCGAAGTCGACTTGATCGAACTCGCCGTCGACGAGGCCTCGAGCAACGCGGTCCTCTACGCCTCCGAGGAGTCGCCGCCCACGATTGAGGTGGAAATCCACATTGGGCCGGAGTCGTTCACGGTGATCCTCGAGGACGGCAACCCGAACTACAGCTTCGAGAATCGCGGGATCGAGCTCGACGCTCAACTTGAGAGCGACGCGCGCGGCGGGCTCGGGATCTACATCATGAAGCGCTTCATGGACGAGGTTCGCTACGAGTGCTGCCCTGAGCGTGGCAGTCGGATCATCATGAGCAAGCGACTGCCTTCGCTTCAGGCGAGCCCTTAGTCGGCGCCTCCTTAGCGACCCCTCCCTAGCTCAATCGCAGCAGGCGTCACCACCACCAGGCGGCTCAGGCTCAGAGTGCTCGTGCTCAGGGTGGTCGTGGTCGTGATCGTGGCCGTGATCGGGGTCGGAGTCGCAGTCATTCCTGGCGCCCTTGAGGTCGCGGTGGTCGTGCTCGGGGTGAGTGTGGGCGATCCCGAGGCGCTGGAGGAACCCACGCGGGCCCTGGCGGACGAGGGAGGCGAGGAGCATCAGTGCGAAGGCGGCTCCGGCCAGAAGTTCGAGGGGGCCCGACGTGTGCGCGGTCCCCGCGAGGGCGTCGGGGCGTGGGAGCGGCAGGAAGTTGATTCCGAGCCCGAGCACGATCGAGGTCAAGAGGAGGACACCGAGTGTCACGAGCGTCCTCTTCTGCCCGTGGAAGAGCCGGATCGCGCCGTAGGTCGTGATGTTGGTCGCGGGGCCGGTCAGGAGGAAGGCGATCACGGCCCCAGCGGCGACGCCCTTGGTCAGGAGCACGCTTGCCACGGGGGTGGCTGAGCTGGCGCAAAGGTAAATGGGCGCCCCGATCAGGCTAAACAGCGGAACCTGAGCGAAGGCGGGCACGCGCTCCACGATCGTCGGATCCAGGAGTGGGTAGGCGACGCCTGCCACAGCGAGGCCAGCGAGGATCCATGGCCCGAGCTCGTCGAGGGACTCCACGAAGCCGCCCCACACGCGCACCACGCGTCCGCGTGTCTCGACGGGAGTGTCCTCCGCAGTCACTTCGACGTCGGCGACAGGTTCGTCGTTTCTCGTCAGCCAGCCGACGAAGGTCCCGGCCACGATCGCGAGGACGATTGCGGTCAGGAAGCGAACGAGGGCGATCTGCCACCCCAAGAGGGGAAAGGAGAGCAGGATCGAGTCGAAGCCGAGTTCGGGCGTCGCGATCAGGAACGCGATCGCAGCCGCTGGCGGGACGCCCCGCTTCATGAGTCCGCGGTAGAGCGGTACGACTCCGCAGGAGCAGATCGGGATTGGGAGGCCAAACAGGACTCCACGAGCTGCGCTGGAGAGGGCATTGCGGCCCGTCATCAGGCGCGCCAGGCGATCTTGTGAGATCAGGCCCAAGAGGCCTGCCGCGAAGAAGCCCGCCATCACTGCGGGTGCGCTCTCCAAGAACAAGTGGCCTGCTGCGATGGCGGCTGCTCGCATCCCGGCTGGCAGTTCGAGGGGGGCCAAGCCAAGCAGTCCAAGCCCAATGATGGCTCCCAGGGCCGCGCTCCGTCGGGCGCCGGGTAGGTGAGTCGGCGAGTCCGCGCCATGTCCCAACACGACGTGCATGAGTCCGCCAGCTAGCAGCGCGCTGAGGACTGCGGCTCCCGCTCCGTCGGCGAAGGGTTCGACGACGCCATGGAGGAGGTTGCCACCCAACGTCGCAGCCACGACGACGATCACTCCTCCCAGGGCCCAGCGAGGTCCGAGCAGTGCGCGGACGGTCGAGCCGAGGAAGAGTCCAACGGGGAGTCGGTGGAGCAAAATTGCGAACGTCGCTGCGATGGGTCCGTCTTGACTGAGGTGGGCCGCGTGTTCCCCGCCTTCGGCGAGCATCGCCCCGTCCAGTCCGCTGTGAATCGCAAGCGCGCCCAAGGCCAGGGCTGGGATTGGCCAGGGGCCCTCGCCCTCGTGACGGTGCAAGAGCCGCTCAGCGACGGTCGGGACCAAGAACCCGAGGGCACAGAGCCCGACAGCCCATCCGCCCAAAGCCCCAAACGCATGCGGCAAGATAAAGAGCAGGGCCAAGCCGCTAACCGTGACAAGGACTAAGCCGTCCAGCCCGGCGCGGAGCAACTCACGCTGCTCCACGCGTCGCGCCAGGACATAGCCTATGACGACGAGCGCCAGCGAAGTTGCGAGTGCCAGGGGCCCGTTCACGCAGACCAGCCTACGGCCTACTGCACACCTAAACCCGTCCCAGGGAGAGGGTCATTGTCGACCCGCCCGCAGCGCGAAACCGTCCCCGAACGCCCGCTCGTGGCCGCTCCGCCACCGCCGGCTGCTCGAGTGGGTACACGAAAGCGCCTCGCTGGGCGGCGGGCTCAGCGAGGTCAAATGCGCGGGCTTGTGGAGGAACGAGCCTGCCCGCTACGGCTCAGGCAGCTTGCGGCGGCGGCTGGGCTCGCGCCGCGAGGATCCGGCGGAGCTCTTTGGCCCGCTGGTAAGCGCCTTCGGGGAACCGTGCCCGCCAGGACGCGTCCTGGCGGAGCTGCTCGACGCCTGAGCGGTGATCCGCTCGCCACTGGATCAACGCGTCGTAGAGCGCTAGGCGAACAGCCTTGGGCATGCCCGTGCACGCAATGCGGGGGTTGAGCGCGAAGTTGGGGCGGTCGTCACCCGCCGGCTGGAGAGGGTCTTGGGCCAGGATTCCCTCGACGCCTAGGAACCCTAGGCCTGCCTCGCGACGCTTCTCGTGAATCTCGGCCACGTAGGCGTCGAGAGCCTGGCGGAGGATTGCTTGGGCTAC
>JAESQQ010000341.1 GCA_016765095.1 Planctomycetota bacterium
CGGCGAGGGCTTCTTCGCCAAGGGTCGGAGCGACGCCAACTACGCCCTCAAGCAGAAGGCCCTCAAGGAGGCCAAGCGCTGGCGACTCCACCTCCGCGCGCGTGTCCTCGAGCGACTCGAGGACCTCAACCGAAAGTTGATCGAGCTCCTTCGCCCCGGCAACGCCGCGCAGCTCAAGCTCGCCGCCCAGGGCGAAGTCCTCTCGATCGCGAAGCGAAGCCCCGCCAAGAAACCCCAGGGTGGCGCCGGCGGCGGCGGAGGCCGCGCGCGCGACGGGATCGCCACAAGCAAGCTCGGCGAAACCAATGGGTCGTTCAGCTTCGAGGACGCAGACGAAGAGAGCAGCGGAGACGACAGGGCCCGCGCCCCGTCCGAGGGCGCACCCGGTCCGAGCGGCGCTCCCTCAGCCGAGCCCGCGCCAATGCCTCCCATGTCGCCCGCCCAAGACCAGCTCATGGAGAAGGAGGAGCAGGCGGCGCCCGGCCGGTTCAGCAGCAGCAGAAAAATGAAGAGCAAGCGGGCCTATCGGGGCCGAGGCGGACGGTCCAACCGCCAGGCCGCGAGCGAGCGGCTCCGTCGATCCTATGGCAACCGCGGAGGGCTCTCGGCTCACCGATCCGCAGAGTTGGCGCGGCTCGGCTTCCTGCCCGTCGAAGACGCGCCGGCCCCGCCGGCTCCCTGGCAGGGGTTCGCGAACCTCTTTCCCCACCTCCCGCTGCGGGCCTTCGACCCCCAGACCACCCCCCCGAACTGGCCAGACGAGGTCAAGACCCTCGTCGCGGGCCTTGATCGGACCGCCTGGCTCCGCGGCCAAGCGCTCTCTCTCGAGATCACCACGAGCCGAAGCCGCACGGATCACCGCGGCCGTGTGCACCCCGGCGGCGAGGGCCTCGGGCTCCTGAGCCCCGACAGCTGGGCCAACCGCCCCAGCCACGTCGCGGGCGACAACACGATCGTCCAGTGGGCGATCGGCAAGGAGCGCGGCGCGCTCCAGCTCCTCTGGAAGACCGGTCGAACTCGTCCCGCCAAGGTCGCAGACCTGACCGACTACCCCCAGCTCACCCCCAACCAGAACTTCTTCCGTCACTACGGCACCCAGAAAGCGTCGATCAAGGCCCGAACCGCGACCAAGATCACGCTCGTGTTCCGCCCCCCCGTCGCCCAGCGCCGCTGGGCCTACCAATTCGAAGTTGATATCGACCCGCAACGAGGCGTGATCCTCGAGCACCGCAGCCGACGCCGCGGGAAGGTCTTCCAGCGCACGGTGTTCAGCGACTTCGTCCACGTCGCCGGCAAGAGCTGGCCGACCAAGGAGACCCACTACGACGCGAAGGGGCGCCCGGGGTGGATCACGGTCCGCAGATACCGCGCTCTGGCCGCTCCCGAGGCCGCCACGGTCCGAGCCGCGATCCTGGCCCCCCGCAAGACCGGCGCGACGGTGATCGGCCCCCTGCCTGGGCTCGAAGAAGCCCGCCAGGCCGTCGAGAGCGGCAAGTCGCGACTCGAGGATCGTCTGGTCGCGGTCTCGCTCGAGATCGGTCAGCAGCGCTGGGAGGCCGCCACGCCCCAGGTCGAGACCCTGATCAAGGGCCTCGGCGACGTGGAGGCGGTCCTCTTGTTCCAGGCGACTTGGCGCTCCCAGCGTCGGCGCCTGGAGGAGCTGCGCACGCTCCTCTACACCGCGGCCGCCGTCCTGGCCGAGGCTCCAGCGACCTTCGAAGTCGCTCGAGCCAACGCGATCCTGGGCTGGTCCTACACGTTCGGCCCCGCCGAGCAGCTCGTCGTCCTCGATCGACTTCGAGGCGTGTTCGCACGACAACTCAAGCGAGTGGACCCAGCGCTGAGCGTCGACGAGCGCCGAGTCTCGGTGCTCTCCCGGGCCGGGCGGGGCGAGGAGTCCTTCCGCCTGCGCGCGACCCTGACCAAGTCCTACCCCTTCGTGCCCCGGGTGCACGTCGCCTACGCCCAGGCCCTCGCCTCTCGCGGGGAGGACACCCAGGCTCTGGCTCACCTCGACACTTTCCTCGAGACCGGTGGCCCCTGGCTGCCGAGCGAGGCGAGTCAGTTCCGTGAGGCGATCGCCCGTCAGCTCTGGCAGACCGTTCGCTACGGCGAGCTGGTCAAGCGAATCGACGCCTGGGACGCGGCCAAGATCGATCCGGCGCTCGCCACCCAGCACTACGAGCGACTGCTCGCGGCGCTGATCATGCTCGACCGCGAAGACGAAGTCGACGAACGGATCGCGGCCTGGTTCGCGGCCTTCCCCAAGGACGCGCTCGGGGGCGACGCCCCGGCTTGGAACCGCCTCCAGGGCTCAATCAACCACCTCCTCGGACAGATTCCGGGCATTAACAACTACGGGAACTCGATTCCCCCCGAGCGCCAAGCGCTCCTGACCAAGATCGCCTCTCGCCTCTTGAGCGCGGCCAAGGCCGAGGGCCTGGAGCCCTTCCAGACGCCCTGGGCCATGGGCGCCCGGATCCTTTACGACTGGCGCTACCGCCGAGGTGACTCCAGCAAGCTGCTCAGCAAGGAGCTCTACGCCGAGTTCAGCAGCGGGATCGCGACCCTCGAGACGACGCGCCTGCGCATGCTCTGCGAATGGCTGCGGGGGATCGGCTTCGCGCCAGCCGCCAACCGTGAGGCGGGCGAGGGCAAGCCGGCCGCCGGCTGGCCGAAGCTCTTCGCCGAGATCTACGCTCGCTGGGCGAAGACGCCGCCAAGCGACGCCGCCGACGACCTCCAGGTCCTGGTCCTCAGCTACGCCAAGCGCGACCTTCAGCTCGCCTGCCGCCGCCGCCTCCTCGAGCTCGCCAAGACGCCAACCGACAAGCGCGCCCGCAGGGCGGAGCTCTACGGAGCGCTCGTGAGCGGACCCTGGACCCAAGGGGCCGAAGGCGAAGTCCTCACGCTCTTTCAGGCCATGGCACCTGCCACTGAGCTCAAGGGCGAAATCTTGGCGGAGGCCAAGAACGCCTGGATCGCGAACCTCCACGATTTGCACGGCTGGCTGACCAACGCTCGCGGCGCGGCTTCTTTCCAGGCCCTCCCGAACCGCAACCAGCTCGACCGGCGCCAGGTCAAAGCCCAGCGCGACGCCCTCGTCCGCGCGGCCCGCC
>JAESQQ010000342.1 GCA_016765095.1 Planctomycetota bacterium
CAGCCGGCCCGAGCTGGCCTTCAACCTCCTGGCCGAGCCCGACACCGGCCTCTCGACGCTGGCCTGCCGAGACGTCCAGCGGGGCGGCTTCGCGATTCGGCGCGCGCGGACCCAGGGCGAGACCCGCCCCGGGCTGTTCGGCGCTGGCTGGCGGAGCGACCTCGACGCGCGGGTGTTCCCCGTCGAGGGCGGCTTCCTCGTCCGACGAACCCTCGGCGACCGCCGCTTCGTGCCGACCCAGCGAAAAGACGCCTTCTTGAGCGAGACGGGCGCAGTCGAGCTCCTGATCGAGACCGAAGAGGGCTTCCAGCTCCGAGATCTCATGGGACGGACCTTCCGATTCGACTCCGAGGGTCGCCTGAGCGGACTCATTCCCGAGTTCCTCCTCGAGCGGAGCGAGACCCGCCTCACGCTCCGCTCCCTGGCGGACGCCTCGGTTTGCACGCTCGAGCTCGACGCTCAGGGCCGCGTCGCTAGCGGTGAGTTCACCGCCCCCGGCCAGCCCTTGCGATCGCTGCGATACCACTACGAGGGCGCCGAGTTGGTCCGGGTCGACCGTGAGGTCCTCGGGCTGATCGGGGGGAAGACCGTCTATCAAGTCGAGGACGGCCGGGTGACCTCGATCCAGGAGAACGACACCCCTCCGCTCCACCTCGCGTTCGACGGCGAGGGCCGCTTGACTCGCCTCAGCCTCGCCGAGTGGGCGCAGACCTACCGCTACAAGGGCAACACCACGGCCGTCACTTCGGCGGAAGGAACCTACCTCGTGGCGCACTCGGCGCAGGCCTGGAAGATCCAGACCCCCGCAGGCACCCGGACGCTGCCCCTCGACGATCGCGGTCGCTTCGTGTTCCCCGGCCGGACCCCCAGCGACGCGATCGCCCCGGCCCGTGAGGTGCGCGTCGTCGCGACAGCGGCGCCTGCTGAGGAGGAGACGCCCGCCTCAGTGATCACCGAGAGCGAGGGCGAGACCGTCGTGGAGGTCGCCGGCGCGCGGCTGGTCGAGCGCCACGACGAAGCGGGCCGCCTGGTCTCACGCACCACGCCCGACGGCCGCCAGACTCGCTTCGCCTACGACGAGGGCAAGGTCGTGCAAAGCGACGCCAACGGCGAGACGACTTTCCGCTACGAAGGCACGCGGCTGACCCAGGTCAAGACGCCTGCCGGCCGGAGCTGGACGTTCAACTACGGGCCGCTCGACGCTCCCAACTCCGACCTGCTCCGCTCCAGCGACGGCCCGAGCGGCCCGGTCACGTTCGGCTACGACACCTTCGGCCGCATGGTGTCCCGCGCGGACGCGACTGGGGCTAAGATCGCGTTCCTCCACGACGAGGCCGGCGTGCGCGCCGCGAAGGGATCCGACGGGAGCGGCTACTCCCTCGAGAAGCGCAACGGGGCCCTCGTCGCTCGTCAAGGAAGCGGCGGTCGCGAGACGCTCCAGGCGAAAGGCAAGACGCTCACGATCCAAAGCCCGGACGCGACGATTCGCTACACCTTCGCTCAGGAGAGCGCCTACAGCCTCGAGACTCCCTGGGGCCGCTTCGCCAACCAACAGCACGAGGGTCGCCGTCGCCTCGACTCTCCAGCCGGGCGGTTCCAGTTCGACTTCGACAGCGAGGGCCGCCGCACGACGCTCACTTACCCCAACGGGCTCGTGTTGCGCTGGAGCTACGACGCGCTGGGTCGCGTCACGCGACACCGCCTCGAGCGAGAGGGCGAGACCGTGCTCGAGCTCGGCTCGCGCTGGGACAAGCGCAACGAGCGCCGGGCCGAGGTCCGCGACGGCGTCGAGAGCCGCTTCGCCTACGACCACGCCGGCCGGTTGGCCGAGGTCGTGACTCCGGAGGGCCGAATCCGCTACGGCTACGACAACGACGGAAACCGCACCAGCGAGAGCCGCAGCGGACGCCGAGGCCGACGCAGCCGCGCTGGGCTCTACGACGCTCGGGGTCGCCTCGTCCGCTGGGGCGAGCAGACCCAGCACTACGACGCCGCAGGCCGCCTGACCCAGCGGGGTCAGACGCGCTACCGCTACAACGCGCTGGGGCAGCTGACCGGCGTCGATCGCAAGGGTCAAGCCAAGATCCGCTACGCCTACGACGCGACGGGCCGTCGAGTCGAGCGCCGCGTCGGCGACGCTAAGACTCGCTTCGTCTGGGACGACACTCGCCTCCTGGCCGAGCTTGGGCCCGGCGGACGAACCCGGGTCTACGTCTACGGAGCGGGCCGTGACCTGCCCCTGGCCTACCGCGAAGGAGAGCGCTGGACCTACCTCGTCGCCAACGAGCGCCACGACGTGGTCGCCTACCTCGACGAGGAGGGCCGCCGAGTCGACGACGCGCGCTTCCTCCCCTTTGGCGAGCTGCTCGAGGCCCCCGACGCGGATCGCCCCGTGTTCTTCGCCGGCCGCCTCGTCGACCGAGCGACAGGCCTCGTCAACATGCGAGCCCGCGACTACTGCCCCGAGCTGGGCCGCTTCTTGACGCCAGACCCGAGCGGCCTAGCCGGCGGAATCAACGCTTACGTCTACGTCGGCAACCGCCCCCTGGAGTGCGTCGACCCGAGCGGTCTCTCCGAAGAGCCCGGCATGTGGGGCGCGATCTGGACCGCGCTCAAGGGCAGCGCCCGAAATCGCGTCGACGACCTGGCTCGGGACTACCAGCGCGTGGAGGACGTCGCCGAGATCGTCAAGGAGCAGACTGTGGCGGCCACCTCACGGGCCTGGAAGTCGGTCAAGACAGTCGCGAAGGACGTCGGAGAGGGAGCCCTCCACGTGGCGGGCCTCCACTCAGACTCGGACCCGGTCACGACCTACTTCGCCCGGAAGGCGGTCTACGACGAGTTGGCCAAGACCTTCAGGCCCGCCTGGAGAGGCTTCAAGCGGGACCTCCGCGCAGGCGGGGACGCCGTCGAGGGTGCCCTCCTAATGGTAGGCCTCCACCCAGACTCGGACGAGGCCACGACCCTCGCCGCCCAGGGGGCCTTCCTCGACGATCTCTTTGGTCGAAACGGCTTCGATCGCTCGCTGGGCCTCGCCGAACTCGGTCTCCGAGGCCTCCAGACCATGACCCCGCTCGGCTTCGTGCTTCCAGAGGTCGACTTGAGCCGCCAAGCTTACGACGCTTCCGAAATGAGGCGGGGTCAGGAGACCTTCCTCAAGAGCGCCAACTACGCCATGTTCCTCCTGCCCATAGGCGGCACCGGCCTCCGCGCCCTCAAGGGCCTGGGCTCCTTCGGGCGACTCGTCGGCGCGAAGATCGGTCGCGACGGGCTCCGCCAAGGAGTCCGCTTCGGCGGAAAGCTCGCGCGCCGTCAGACCGTGGGGGCCGGCAAGGCAGCCACCACGCAAGGGTTCTTCGAGCTGGGAGACCGGGCGATTCACCCCCTGTTCTCGCTCGCGAGCGGCCTCACCATTGCCGGCCTGCGACGAGCTGCTCCCCGCCTGATGGGGAACTTGGCTCGAGCCTTCACCAGCAGCCGAGCCCGTAGCGCAACGCGGTCCCTGCCGACCTCGGTGGCCCCGCCCATGCCGAGGGCTCCACGCGTCAGCGCGCCCGCGGCTCCAAGCCAAGCCAAGGGTCTCTCCCAGAAGGGGATCAGTGAAGCGCTCAAGCAGGCCGAGAAGAACGCCAAGGCCTCGGACGAGCGCTCTAAGAAGAAGACTGGCGCGTAGTCCGCGCTGAGCGCGCCGCCCGCCCCGCCGGAGGGGGTGAGGAGATTGCTCACACCGCTGACGCCCTGGGCGATACGCTCAACGGCCGCAGCAGGAGGCTCATGCGCGTCAAGAAGCTAGGTCTGCTCGTTCTCTCGATCGCGCTCGCGACGACGATCTGGCTCCCGACGCTCCACGTCCTGTTCCGGCCTAACGAGGAGGAGTTGACCCAGGAGGGGGTCTCCCCGCGGGCGCGCGCCTTGGCCACACGCCACCTCGGACTCTGGGAGGACGCAGGCGCGCTGAGCAGCACGCTCAAACAAATGCGAGTCAACAACCCCGAGTGG
Organism: Planctomycetota bacterium; assembly: GCA_016765095.1. Classification (GTDB taxonomy): domain Bacteria; phylum Planctomycetota; class J058; order J058; family J058; genus NORP233. The sequence goes on from JAESQQ010000342.1 coordinate 4,000, forward strand.
GACTTCATGGGGCGGACCTTCCTCGTCCTGGCCTTGGCCAACATGGCCGAGCGCGATCCAGAGTCGCGACCTCGCCTGCTGGCCGTGATCGATCGGATCGTGGCCGACACGCTCCGACTCGAGCGCGAGCGGGGGCAGCCTTACTTCCTCATGAGCTACGCGAGCCACCGGCCTTGGGTCGCGCAGCCCCCTCGGAGCCTGTTCGTCGACGGCGAGATCGCGCTGATGCTCGCCGCCCGCTGCCTGGTCGAGGACCGCCCCGACTACCACGCTGGCCTGGCGGACCGTGTGCGCGTCATGAGCGCGCGCATGCAGGCCAACCCCAAGACGCTCAGCGCAGAGAGCTATCCCGACGAGTGCTGGGCCTTCTGCAACGCCGTCGCGCTCGCAGCGATTCGAATCGGAGATCGCGTCCTCGGCCAGGATCACTCGGCCTTCCTCGCGGCCTGGATCTCCAACGCCAAACAGAACCTAGTCCACAAGGAGACCGGGCTCCTCGTCTCCAAATACACCCTGAGCGGGGAAGTCGGAGACGGCCCCGAAGGCTCGTCGATCTGGATGGCGCTCCACTGCTTGTGGATCGTGGACGAAGCCTTCGCGCGCGATCAATACGAGCGGGCGCGGCTCGAACTCGGCAAGACCCTGCTCGGTTTCGGCTACGCCCGCGAGTGGCCCGTCTCGTGGGCCAACCACTCCGACGTCGACTCGGGACCGATCGTCCCCTACCTGGAGGCCAGCGCGGGCTCGAGTGGACTCGCGCTGCTCGGCGCGGCCACGGCCGGCGACCGCGACTACCAAGCGAGCCTGATCGCGTCTCTCGACCTGGCGGCGTTTCCGTTGACCGACTCCCAAGGCGGCCTTCGCTACGGCGCCGGCAGCCAAGTCGGCGACGCAGTCCTTCTCTACAGCCTGGTCTGCGGGCCCCTCTGGGAGAAGCTCCCTGCGAAGTCCCCGTGAGCGCCCCTCCGCCCGCCGAGCCGTTTGCTGGGAGCCGCCTCCGCGCTCTCTCGTGTGCGCTCTTGCTCCCAGCGACGCTGGGCCTCGTCCTGCTCGCGTTTCACCTCCTCGGCTGGCGGGAGCACACCTCGATCCTCTCGGGCACCTATGCCGGCTCTGAGGCCGCGGCGCTGCAGGGGTTGGCTTACGTGATCGCCTGGTTCACGTTCGTCGTCGTGGCGCCGATCGCCGCCCTGAGCGCTGGGATCTACTCGGTCGCGCAGCGAGGACTCCGAGCGAAGCTGGAGTCGTGAGAGAATCAGGTCTTCTGCAACGCTCGCCCCCAGCGTTGCATTGACCTCCCAGCTCCGTAGAGACCGTCTGGGAAGACCCTGGAGGATCCTTGACCGAGAGAGCGAACGGAGACGCGGAGGAGCCCGGCGCGTTAGACCCAGACCCCCCCCGTGCGAAGAAGCACCTCCCTGGCGACGATCCCTTCGGCCTCCTCTCCGAGGAGGACCTCGCCTCCCTGAGCAGCAACAAGGGGCTGATCCGCCTCCTCAGGAAGCGCGGGATCAAGACCGGCAAGGTCCTCCGCACGCTCCGCTACGAGGCCGAACTCCAGCGGCTCCAGATCGAGCTCGTCCGCCTTCAGCGCTCGGTTCAACTCGAGGGGCGACGGGTCGCGATCCTGTTCGAGGGGCGCGACGCGGCCGGAAAAGGCGGCTCGATTCGTCGCTTCATTGAGCACCTCAACCCGCGAACCGCGCGGGTGATCGCGCTCCCCAAGCCGACCAAAGTCGAACGGGGACAATGGTACTTTCAGCGCTACATGAAGGTCCTCCCTAACGCTGGCGAGATCTGCTTCTTCGACCGCTCTTGGTACAACCGCGCCGTCGTCGAACCCGTGATGGAATTCTGCAGCACCGCTGAATACTCCCGGTTCATGCAGCAAGTCCCCGAGTTCGAGCACATGCTCTACGAGGACGGAATCGAGCTGATCAAGTTCTGGTTCTCGATCAGCAAGGAGGAGCAGGCCGAGCGCTTCGCGAGTCGACGCAAGGACCCGCTCAAGCAGTGGAAGATCAGCCCCGTCGACGAGGAGGCTCAGCAACGCTGGAAGGTCTACACCCGCTACAAGGAGCAAATGTTCGCGCGGACACACACCAGCTTTAGCCCTTGGATCATTGTGAGGGCCAACTCCAAGAAGGAAGCCCGGCTCGAGAGCGCGCGCTACGTGCTCAATACGCTCCCCTACAAGGGGAAGGACAAGCCGGGCACTTCGCTCCTCCCCGACCCCGGGGTCGTACGCCGCTTCCACCGAGCGGTCAAGCAGATCGACTAGTTCCACTCGCGGAGCTGAGGCAAGAAGCCCTTGATCCGCCGCTCGTAGAGGATCGCGAGGATCAGGAGCGCGATCCCAAACCCGACGGCCAGAAAGCCCCAAGGCACTCCGAACGCGGTCAGCTTGGCGAAGTACTGAATGAACAGATTGATCAGGAGCGCGACCGCCGAGATCGTGACGAACATTGCTCTCCGGGCGTAGACGCCGATCGCGATCGCTCCCAAGCCGCCCAGCGCCAGGAGCGAGATAAAGAAGAAGTCGTTTTTGACGTCTCCCATGGAGAGCAAGGTCAGGAGGCCGAAGGCGTTTAGGAGCCCAGCCCCCTCCAAGATCCGATAGGGGAGCTTCACCTTGGCGTCCCGGGAGAAGAGGAACCCGAGACCGATCAAGCCGAGGGAAGTCCCGAGCGGCATGGAGAGAAAGACCAACGTGCTCTCGTTGAAGTTCCCCGCGTGCGCGGCCGCGTCTTCGAGGAGGTCCAAGCCGCGCTTCCCCATGCAGTTCTTGAGACAGGCCATCCCCGGCGTAAGCAGGACGTTGATCAGGCCAACCGCGATCACGCCCAGCTTGAGCCCGGAGTTGTTCGCGATCCGACTCCAGCGGAAGGCGAGGGCCAGCAGGCCCAACCCGACACCGACGACCCAGAGCAGACTCGGGACGCTCCCCTCGGCGATCGCGGCGTGCGCGCTCGGCACAAAGGTCAACACCGCGCAGAGGCCCACGAGCGCTGGAGTCGCCACACGCTTGGAGAGGACGCTCGCTCCCAGGAAGCCCGCCGCGAGGAGGTAGGGCCAGGCCAGGTCAAAAGCGGACGCGGCGTGGGAGGAGATCTTGATCGCGGCGAACGCGCTCACGCCAAACCACAACAGCGACGCGACCGTCCAGGCGCCCGCCAGGCCCCCCTTGAGCTTGAGGTCTTGGATTCGCGGCTGCGCAGGTCGCCGCTTAGGCCGCCGACGGGGCCTCTTCTGCTCAGATTCAGGCTCGGGGCTGGGCGCGGCGCGGGTCGAGAGCTTTCCAAGCAAGACGCCCGCGCCGCCCAAGGCGACTCCGACGGCTGCGGCGTAGAGCAGCAAGGCCAGTCCCTGGCCCTGATCGGCGGCGATCCCCGCGTGGGCGATCGGGACGAACAGGGACATAAAGCCGACCGCGATCCAGGTCGGGTTCGCGACCCGATCCGGCAACCGAGTCGCTGCGACCCCCAGCAAGATCGCCAACACGTAGGGCCAGCCGAGGTCGATCGCGCCGTCCCCCTTGATCGAGATCACGACGGCCGCGCCCGCGCTGGCGCTCAGCCAACCCAACGCTCCGATCAGATAGGGCAGCTCGAGGGTCCGCCTCCGGGTCGGGACGAGCAAGCCCCCGACCGCAGCCAGGCCCACAAAGCCGAGTCCCACCGCGGCGGTGAAGAACAACGAGCCGAGCCGAGACCCCGTCGAGAGCTGCACGCCGAGGGCGATCGCCGAAACCGACGTGGCCGCGGTCGCCAGAACTCCGGCCAGAATCGTCTGGCGGCGGACGGCCAGCAGGACGGCGGCGCTCGTCACCACAAGTCCCAACATGACGAAGTGGAGAGGTTCCTCTTTCGCTCCGCTGCTGATCATGAGGTGAAGTCCGTTCACCCAGAGCAGCTGCGTCGAGAGGACTAAGAACCCAAGTCCGCTCCCCGCGTATCCGCGTCGCTCAAGGAGGAGCCCGATCCCCGCTGAGCCGCCCGTGATCACAGCCAGCAGGGTCGCCTGGATCGCGGGGCTCATTCCCGACCAGGTGGCCAACACGAGCCCCAGCAGCCCGCAGAACACGAACGCGCTCCCAAGGGTCAAGACGACCGCCAACAGGCCAGATATCTTGGGCGGCGGCTTGGGCCCCCGACCTCGACCTGCCCCGATCGCAGGCTCTCTGGCCCCGGGCTCTCTCGCCCCGGGCTCTCTCGCCGAGGAGCGCGCAGGGGCCGAGCGCGAGGGCGCCATGGCTGCTCTTGAATCCACGAGGCCTTCGAGGGCGTCGCAGAGGCGAGCGAGCGAGGGGCGATCGCCGCTCGCGGGAGCGAGGGCGTGAGTCAGGAGTCGATCCAAGCCCTGGCCTAGCCCGCCGACGTAGGGGCGGAGGTCGAACTGCCCGAGGGGAATTCGACCGCTCAAGACCCACACGATCAGCGCGGCCAGGGAGTAGACGTCGCTCGATCGCGAAGCCTCGGCGCCCCCGATCACCTCGGGGGCCACGAACCCAACCGAGCCCGGGTGGGCGCCCGCGATCAAGCGCGCCCGGAGGAGATCCGCCGGGTCAAGGGGAGACTTCGACGCGATCAACTCGACGCGCTCACTCGCGCACCAGATCGTGTCGGGGCGCAAGTCGCCGTGCACACGACCCGTCTCGTGCAGGGCCTCGAGGCGCAGCGAGACAGCCGCGAGCGCTTCGAGGCGCTCTGGGACCGTGCGACTGGGCGAGAACAAGGGAGAGAGGCCGTCGAGGGAGTCGGCGTAGAGGAGGCCTTCCTCGCTCCACTCGACCGGGATCAGCCCAGCCACCCCCGGCTCACTCGGGATCCGATCGAGGGCTCGCTGATCGTCGCCAGCTTGGAAGAGCCTGGCGAGCGCGGGTGGGACCCGCTCGCGGATCCCCTCCGAGAGCGGGCGCTCATACGGTCCCTGCGGCCCGGAAGGAGCCTCCTCAGCGGACACGACCTCTGGGAGCGCTGGCTCAGCGGGGCTCCCGACGGGATCCTGCGGGTCTTCGTTCGGCTCCACGACTCCTCCCGAGACGATTCACTCCTGCGAACAGACAGGCGACGGAACCGGCCCAGACGAGGGTATCCCACCTGAGGCTGGGGTACGATCTGTGGGGTGCGGGGTTTACAGCGCCTGGCGTGTCAACCTCAAGAGGAGAACCCGTCTGCCTCGCCGGGACAGGCCTCGGGCGGGGGTAAACCCCGCCCCTACCAAGCGTGTTGCGAGCCGCCCAGGAGGGGCACATTGAAAGGGCCCCTGTGCGATCTGTAGGGTGCGGGGTTTACCCC
>JAESQQ010000343.1 GCA_016765095.1 Planctomycetota bacterium
CCTTCCGCCCTCTCCCTCCTCACCCTCCCCTGCGCCCTCTCTCAGCCCGGCCGCAAGCCCGCTGCCGTCCGCGGTGTCTCCACGGGTCACGTCGCTCCCAGCCCCCGAGTTCAAGGTTTCGCTTCCCCATAAGAGCCGGGCCTACTTTCTCTCCGACACCGACTTCCTCGCCGTCTGGGGCAACAATGCGCAGCGTTGACCCTTAGCGGCGAGGCCTTGGGTAAACCCTGGACGCTGCCGACCTTCGATGGCGACTGCCAAGTCGCCACGCTCGGGCTCCAAGTCGTCGTGGTCTCCAAGAGGCAGATCTGGGCGCTGACGCTCCCTAGCAAAGAGCGGAGAACGTTGCCTCCGCTCCCCATTTCCCCCCGCCACGTGCTTCTATTCTCCCGACAGGACCAGATCTACTTAGTTGTCGCCACGAAGAAGGAGGCGCTCTGTGGGCCGCTGGGCGGAGAACTCACGCGCCTTGACCTCGGGAGGGGGAGCGTGGAGGCCATGAGCACGGGGGGCGGCCGCGCGGTCTTTTTGACTCATCGCGGCGGCCTCGCGCGGGGAATCGTGGGCTTCGACTTCGCCGGCACTCGCGTGTTCGACTGGAAGGCTACAGGCTTCTCGACTCCAGAGTCGATCGCGCTCTCTCCTCGCGGGGATCGAGCCTTCCTCGGTTTCCGACACGGTCAACTCGCCATTCGCTCGGGTCCCCACGAGAAGAACGACTCCCACTCCCTCGGACGGGGCCACGAGTTGGGGGTCGTTCGAAGCGTCGCATGGTCGACGAGCGGTGGACGTCTAGCCGCGGTCTCTAAGGAGACGCTCTCGGTCTGGGACGTTGATCGACCGAATGAGCCGATCTTCCACGAACGCCTCCCCCCGGGAGGCAAGGGCGACTTCGTGGGCCTGTCTCCCTCTGGGAAGGTGGTCGTCGTGAGCCGGAACGAACACCACATTGGCTGGAGTCTTCCTGCTCGCTAGCGACCTCCGAGCCGGCCGACGATGCCGCGCGAAGAGCCACGGCGTGTCTTGGCGGCCGCCGGGAGTGCCTTGGACTTCGGTGGGAGGCGCCCGCGGAACGCTCTCGTGAGGATCGACCGGATTTCTTCTGGGACCCTTCCGCCTTGATTGATCGAGCCCACGTGTCCGCGGTCGACTCGGTAGACCACCCGCGCGCCCTTGTCGACAGTTTTTTGCTTCTGTCTTCGTAGGCGGACGCTTTTGTCGGACTTGCCGGACAGACGCTTTCCCTTTTCCTTGGTCTCGACCTTGACGTGCGTCACGCCGCTCGCGAGCTCGCCGGGCTTTCGAATGAACTTGGCCCAGTTCCCGAGGTCTCGAAAGACCGGCGGCCCCTTCCCGAAGTCGGCGCGGGAGAGATTTGCCGGCCAGAAGCCCCCGAAGGGGCTCGCGATCGTGACCAAGGTCAAAGGACCCGCCAGAGCCAAGACCCGCCCTTGGGAGGCCTCTGGGGACTCGGGCGGGCTGGGGAGCGGGTCCTTGGTGAGGGCGCGCCGGGCCACGAGCCCCCCCATGCTGTGGGCCACGACCCTCAGCTGTCCTGGACGCGACTCACGCTGGATCTGGGCGAGAGCACTTCGCAGACGGGCTGCGCTCCGATGCAGGCGCTCGGAGTCGTCGTACACGAAGCGAACCACTGTGTAGCCCCGCCGTGCCAGATCACGAGAGAGCGGATCGAGGTCGGCGTGATCGGGGTTGATCCCGTGGACGACCACTGCCAGCTTGCGCCCCCGCGCGATCCGAGGAGCCCCCTTCGAGGTCAGGCGACCCGCCGAGTCCACCGAGCGGATCCCCGCCGGGACGCTCGGCTCCTGGCTGTGTGCGGGCGAGGCCCAGGCCGAGAGGGCGAGAAGAAGGATCCAGGCCGAGGTTCGTCTGTGTGGCATGTCTCTTTCCTTCCGGGAAGGCTGCTGAGGGTCTGTTTGCAGGGATCAGGACAGCGTTACAGGCCAACTGGAGTTTCTTTCAGCTCCAACCCCTGTAACGCGACCGGCTCATTGATCAAAAGAGTCCTAACGGGCTGAGGAGTCACTTCTCGCCAGCGCAAGTGTCTGGAGCCTGGTTGCTCCTCTTGGTCGGCCTCCTCGGCACGGTTCGTCGAGGGGCTCGCTCTCCCTAGAGGCGGCCTCCCGCGCGACTCCCGGCTTCGCCGGAATCGTATGCTGGTCGAGGCCATGCGAACCATGATGCTCGTACAAGCGTTTATCCTCCTCGCCATCTGCTTGGTGTGCTGGTCGATGCCTGAGGCCTTTCCTGGGCCCGTGTTTCCCGCCTGCGCAATCGCCCTTGGCGTGACGGTTGTCCTGGGCTTGATCTACGCGCGGAAGCACTCGCGGACCCCCGACGGGATTTGGGACTTCTGGGGAGTGGTGAGCATGGACCGGTCCGAAGATCGGGTCGCCTGAGAAGACTGGAGCCCCTGGCGAGTCCGTCGCGGGCAAATTGACAAGGCGACCCAGACCTTTCGAATGGAGCGGCGTTTGATGGGGTTCCGCCTCGAGCCCTCGGGCTTCCCTTGGAGAAGTTCTTTCGGGTCACCGCGAGCAAACGTCGCAAGGTCAATCGAACGTCGGTAGAAGGTCAAACGGCCATCATCGTGACCCACGAACTCTCCTTGCACCCCGTCGAGCGAGGTCTGCAGGCTAAGAGGACTCTGCTCATGGACCTCACGGCGGGGGAGAGTCCGGGTCCAGAGTGGATGCTCTTCCAACGCCTGGAGGCGCCCATTCAGGACGTCCTCGCGACCGTTCCAGGCACCGAAGGGCAGAACTAAACGCTCTTCGCTCTCAGCAAGCAGTGGGTCCCCTCGAGAGGATCTTGAGCGCCACCTCGCGCCCGAGCCGAACGCCTTGCCTTGGGCGCGGTAGACCACGCCCACTCCTCCGCGCCCTAGGTCTCTAGGACCGAGAGCACGACCCCGACGTAGTCACTGAGCACGGCTCGGCTTTGGTTGGCCTTCGAGAGCACAACGAGGCCCTGGAGCGCACCGCAGAGGAAGCGCCCGAGAGCTCGTGGCGACTGACTGGTCGGAATCTCCCCTGCCTCCTGGCCTCGGGCGACTACTTTCGCGAAGCCCTTGGAGACTCGCTCCATGCTCTTCGTCACTCGCTCGGCCGTCTCCGGGCAGCGCTGGCAAAGCTCGACGGCGGAGTTCGTCATGAGGCAGCCCGGCTGCGCTTCGCTCGCGCGGGTTCCGCCGACCAGGCTGCGAAAGAGGCCGCTGATGACTTCTTTGGCGGGGCCCTCTGCTTGGAGCTGTTCGACCATGGGACCCGTGACCGACTCCGAATATCGATCGAGGGCAGCCATGAACAGGCTATGTTTGTCCCCGAAGGTCGAATAGAGACTGGCTCGGTTGATTCCCATTTCGTTGACGAGATCTTGGACCGAGGTCGCCTCGAAGCCCTTCCTCCAGAACACGTCCATGGCGCGCTCGAGGGCGATCTGTGGTTCGAACTCTTTGGGTCTGGCCATGTGGTTTCGTGCCCCCCCAGGGGACCTCAGCCTACCGGTCTTGGAACGAGCGGTCGAGAATGGGTCTGACCTCCTCGGCGAGCGCGCCACCCAGAAGTCGGGGGACTGGCAGCGCGCTCACCGAGCTCTAAACCGGAGGCCACGATTCTGAGAGGTCGCCCACGAGGGTGGTCTCACGACCCCCTTGGCCAGGACGGCGACCTCGCTCAGGAACGTGCTCCGCTTTAC
>JAESQQ010000344.1 GCA_016765095.1 Planctomycetota bacterium
GCCCGTGCCCGTGCCCGTGCCCGTGCCCGATCTTCGTCCTCTCGGTCAGGTGGTCCGTGGGCGCTAAGGCCTCGGATTGTCCGTTCGAAACGCAATCTCTTGAGCTGAGGTGGCTATGGGTGGTGCGAGCGTGGATTTGGCGAGGTGGCTGGCGGAGGTTGCGCCGTCGCTTGACGACCGCGACGACGGTCCAGGCCGCCACGAGCTAACTGACGAGCAGTGGGCGCTCGTGGGACCCCTGCTGCCGGAGCCGAAGCCAATCGGGCGACCCCCACGGCCGAATCGCCAGGTGCTCAACGGTGTGCTCTGGCTGTTGAGGACGGGTGCCCCGTGGCGCGATCTTCCGCGCGAACGTTTCGGACCGTACACGACGGTCTACACCCGCTTTGCGGAGTGGCGCAGAGAGGGGATCTTCGACGAGGTTGTCGAGCACCTCCTCGGGGTGCTCAACGAGGCCAGCAAGATCGACTGAGAACTGTGGTGCGTAGACGGCAGCGTCGCGCGTGCTGCGCGCTGCGCAGGCGGCTACCCGGCGAAGGGAGGGCCTGTCGACGAGCCCGCAGACCACGCGCTCGGCATGTCTCGTGGAGGAACCGGCACGAAGTTCCACCTCGTTACCGACGGCAAGGGGACACCGCTGGCCGTAACGGTGACCGCTGGACAGGCACACGAGTCGAAGAGCTTCGAAGGGGCGCTGGACGCGGTCAGCATTCCCCAATCTGGCCGAGGAAGGCCGCGCAAACGACCTGACGCGGTCGCAGGAGACAAGGGCTACAGCTTCAAGTGGATCCGTGACTGGCTTCGGGTCCGAGGAATTGAGCGCGTGATCGCTCAGAAGTCAAACCAGGACGGCCGTCGCGGGGGACACAATAAATTCGACAAAGCGAAGTACAGGCGTCGGCACGTGGTCGAGCAATGTATCGGCTGGCTCAAGGAATCTCGCCGCGTCCTTACCCGTTTCGAGAAGCTCGCCGTTAACTACGTTGCCATGCTCAAGCTTGCGTTCGTGCTTCGCTATCTGCGATTGCTCGCATAGCGAGCGACGCCCCTAGGCTAACCCCTCCTTGGGTCTGATCTGGACTCTCCGACGGACCGTACCAAGCGGACGAGCATAGAGACGGTTCGAAAGAGGTGCTCTCTCCCTACCCGATAGCGTTCTTCCGCGATCAGGTCGAGCCGCTGGCACACGTCCAAGATCGCGGCGCACTCGGTCGCCGAACGCTTGGCCATGCGGTAGAAGCGCGCCTTGTCCTTGGCGCTGTACTCGCCAGCACCCTCGGCAATGTTCAACACGACCGAGGTCGACGCCCGCTGCAACTGATCAGCGAGGTATCCCCGGCCTCTCGCCACGGCCTCAACGACGTCGTTCGCGATCACGAGGAACGCGATCGCGATCCGGGAGACGTCAAGCTTCTCGTGGTCGAATCCGGACATTGAGGCTTCCCTAGCTTAGGCGGGCACGGGCACGGGCACGGACTCCCCACCCCTCTGCAAGGAAAATCGAGGCCAAATCTAGGCAGCAGCTAGGCTGGCGTAGACGCCCGAGCCCAGCTTCGAGTCGTAGCAGGTGTTCTCCCGGAGAGCAGCCATTAGGACTCGAATCAAGCGGTCTGCTACGCCACGAAGCGCGCGGCCGTGTGAATGTCCTCGTTCGCGACAGGCCTTGTAGTGCGCCTTCGCCGCGGGGTCCTCTGGCTCGCCACCTGGGCCATGTGGTGCATGGCGTTTCTCAGGCGCGCGCTACACGCGCGCCGCATGGTGACCTTCGCTCGCTTCCGACTGCGCTTGCCGCTGGCCTTCGTCACCGGCGCGATTCCAGCAAGGCAGCGGAAGAGAGCGTAGTCTCTATCTCGGAGTGCCTGCGTGGCTTCTCCGAGCAGCGTGGCGCCGACGATAGTTCCGACCCCGGGCATGGATAGGACAATTGCGGCGTCACGTTGCTCAACTTTTCCCGACGTGTCCTCACTCGAAAATCTTGCTTCGGTGAGCGCTGATCGGATCTCTGATTCCACCTCTCGGACGTTCTCCTCGATCACTCGTAGCGCTTTGATTAGGCGCAGTACGCGTCCGCGGGCCGCTTCGAGGACACCGGGAGCCACCCTCACTGGCGGGCTACGAAGCGCCGCCTTGAGCTTCTCGAGGTCGAAGCGCCGAATCCTGCGCACCCTCAGGATCTCTCGCACCTTCCCTCGCCGAAAGTTGCTGGCGTCTGCTGGCGTCGGATAGAGCGCAAGCACGTCCCACAGCCAACGCTCGTTCGCTCCTGGGCAAAGGGCCAGCAGTGCGGGGGAGAGCCTATGAAGCTCGTCCCGGAGACGGTTCGCTTGTCCACCAAGGTCCGATACGAGCCGCTCTCTTTCGCGAGAGGCCTCTCGCAGTCGTACGTAGACGGGCTCCTGTGGCTCCACTCGCCGGAAGCAGTGGAGATCCGTCGCGAGACTCCGTGCCAGACAACGAGCGTCTCGGCGATCGTCCTTCGCCCCTGCCACGCTCTCTCGATCGCGAAAGCGGTCGAGCTGCTTTGGGTTCAAGTGAAAGACGCTGATCCCGCGCCCTAGTAGTTCCTCCACAACGGGACCGTGAGGAGACTCCAATCCGACAACGACGCGTTCTGGACTGGTTGCAAGACCAAGAACCCACTCCACGAAAGCGTGGATCTCCTTCGCTGAATGCTCGAAGCGTCTCTCGCCAAGGCAGCCCAGGTCTCCCCCCCAGGCAAACGCCTGATGCGAGGCCGTCATGGCCAGATCGATTCCCACGAACACCGAATAGTCCGATTCCATACGCTCTCTCCTTCTCTGCGAAACAGTCACCGATCGTCATGACAGCTGATCGGCCCGGTACTGGCGCTCGAAGCGCGACTCCCCACTGGGTGTCCGGCATGACCGATTTCCGGGGCTACAAGTCCGTGCCAGGTGCTCAAGGCGCTGGGCACGAGTGGTGCTCCCGGAAATCGATCGGTGACCTAACTAACTAACTAACTAAGTTCTCCACGTCCTACCGAACTCGGGCAAGACTCTCCACAAAGGACCAAGCCCCTCCCCCAGACCCCCTCC
>JAESQQ010000345.1 GCA_016765095.1 Planctomycetota bacterium
GATGAAATAGAATTCGTCATCCGTGACCAGGAACTCGACCGTGCCGATATTGCAATATTCCGCGGCGCTCGCAAGATTGACAGCCGCGCTCGTGAGGGCAGCCGTCCCGCTCCCTCCGGCGACCTCGCCCAGGGCGGCGTAGATCGTGGCCCGGATCCCTGCGGTCGCGATCGGAAGCCGGCCCTCGCTCAACGGCCCCTCCAGGATCGCGTCCGGCAAGACGCCCCCAGACGCGAGGTCGGGCTCCGCCCGGGCCCGAATCCGCGCCGGCGAAAGCTCGGCCAGGCGAGCCTGGAGCTCGCTCGGTTCGCTCGGCAGGTTTCCTCCGACCCGCGCCAGGTCGGCCTCGAGCCACGCCGTGGCCCGGGCTCGCAGCTCCGCCTCTCCAGGTGCCGCGAGATAGGGAGCCGCGACGACTGCGCCCAAGCTGACGACGATCGCCGTCGCCAGCACACTCCCGGCCAGGAGGGGAAGTTCGCGTTGCGCGCGACGCCAAACTCGCGCCAGCAGCCCCTGCGGGCGGGCCTCGACGGGCTCGCCGCGCAGGAAGCGCTGTATGTCCTCTCGAAAGGCGCTCGCGGTCGGGTAGCGCTCCGCCGGATCACGGGCCATGGCGCGCGCGGTGACGGCCTCCAGATCTCGCGGACAGGTCGGAGCGAGAGAGCACAGCGGCTTGGGCGAGGAGTTCACGACGGCGTCTAGGACCGCCAAGGCTCCGCCGGCCTCTGCGAAGGGCGAGACCCCCGCCAGCGTCGCGTAGAGAACACACCCCAAGCCATAGACGTCGGTCGCCGGCCTCTGTCGGGCGCGATCTCCCGTCGCCTGCTCGGGCGCCATGAAGTTCGGCGTCCCGATCGCCTGGCCGGTCTGGGTCAGGCGCTGCCGATCGATCCTGGCCAGGCCGAAGTCGCCCAAGCGCGGGACGCCGTCTAGCCCCACCATGATGTTCCCCGGTTTTAGATCCCGGTGAAGGATCCCGAGTCCGTGGGCAGCGTGGACGCCGTCGGCCACGTCAGCGACGAGCTGGGCGGCTTCGGTGGCGTCGAGGGGACCCTTCCTGAGGAGGTCGTCTAAGGACTGGCCCTCGATCCGCTCCATGGCAATGTAGCGGAGGCCCCGGGCCTCCCCCGCGTCGTAGAGCCGGACGACGTGCGGGTGGTCGAGGCGCCCGAGCGCCTGGGCCTCAACGAGGAAGCGCGCGGCGTCGTCGGGGTCCCCTTCGGGATCGAGGAGCGTCTTAAGCGCGACCCGGCGTTGGAGCCCGGTGTGGATCGCGTCATAGACGGCGCCCATTCCGCCCGATCCAAGGAGCCCCACGATCGAGTAGGGGCCGAGCTGGGAGCCTACGAGCCTTCGCTCGGCCGATTCCTCTCGCGAAGCGAGGAGTTCGAGTAGGCATCAACGTCGCCGTTCAGGGTCGAACAGCCTCGGCCCCAGCGCTCGGGCTCTCCTCGCCCCCTCCCAATCCTGGCCGGCGCGAACCGCTCACTCTTGGAACTCGACCTCGACCTTGCCGTCGGAGCTCAGCTCGCCGTCCTGGCGCTCGCCGCTCGGATCGACGACCACGAAAGGCGCGCCGCCCAAGGGAGCCCCGCCGGGCTCGCCGACCTCGAAGTTGAGCGGCTCGCTCTCGCTCGGAGCCTCGTAGTCTGGCAACACGTGAGGCGGAGGGCGCTCGGGGTTTGGGATCGAGACCGCCGGCCGCTTGACCGCCGTCCGCAGGACGCGAAAGCTGGTCGTATAGCCGCTCTCGACCATCAGGGTGTGCGTGGCCCGCCGCACGTAATAGGGGCCGGCCAAGTGGTCGCCAACCTCTTCGATCTCGACCACGGTCCCCCGTCGGATCTTGGGGTCGCCCTCGCAGGTCCCCTCGCCCAACAAGAAGGCCTCCGACTGCTGGCGGAAGCGAGCCTCGGCGTAGGCCTGAACCTCGTCCTGAGTCCGAGCGGGGACGGTCGCGCGGAGCTGAACGTCCTTCTTGAACACGTCACCCGCGAACTTGGCCCCCGACTCGGTCCCGCCCATCAGCGAGCGCTCTTGTCCCTTCTTGGCGGTCGCCGTGATGAGCTTCTTCTCCATCATGCTCCAGGCCTGAGTCGTGAGCTCGGGGTGCTGGTTGGCGAGAGAGATCCGTGTCTCGAAGTGGCGAAGCTGCTCGTGCCAGGTCAAGGTCGCGACCGCGGCTGCGCTGAGGTCTGGAGGCCGTGAGCGGAGCTCTTTGCCCTCGACCCACGTCTCGTAGCCGAACATCGCCGCCCGCTCGAGAATGAAGTCGGCGTCGGTCTGGTTGAACTGGAAGATCGCCTCCTGGGTGAGGGGCGTCGCGTCGACCTTGGCCGAGAGCCCAGCCTCCTGAGCGACTTTCTTGATCGCGTCCGAATCCTTGAGCTTGAGGAATGTCTTGCTCCGACGGTTTCGTCGGAGGAGGTGGAACCGATCGTGACCCAAGACCGTAAACGTCGGGTTCGAGCGGCGCGCAAACGCCCCCTTGTGCCCGGTGACCTGCCCCTTGAACACGTTGGTCACCGGCGCGCCCACGTAGCCGAGGCCGATCTCGAGGTCCGCGCCGACCTTGAAGGGGTGATCGCTGCTGAGGACCGCCCCCTCGTCGCGAAACCGAATCGCGCACATGGAGGCCTGATCGAGGGGCTCGTCGACGGTGATCTGGATCAGGGCCGCGATCAAGTCGTCCTTGATCAGAGCCCCGTCGACGGTCACGGAGTAGTTCGGCTTGGTCTGGTCGGCTGCCACGCTCGAATGGTAGAGCCGGCAGGTGGGTCGGACAACACGAGCGGTGATAAGGAGTTAGCGCGAACCTCCCCTAAACGGGAGTTCACGATCGTGGATGGTGAGTTCCCGACGACAGCCCTTCCGGATATGAGTGGCCCGGCGTCGAAAAAGGGGTCCCTCTCTTCGCCTTCCCGCACCCTTCGAGACGTCCGAGCGCCTTGGTAGCGAATCCAGAGCATGTGATAGACGTCCGCTTCTCCGCGATGCTCGCCCCCCCGCCCTCCACCGAGCGCCCCACGCTCAAGCCCCGACGGCCGCTGGGGGGTTGCCCGACGACTCAAGATCGTGACTCCCGTCTAGGAAGAGGTGGGTGTCGAGAACGGGTCTTAGCTGCGTAGCAGGGCTCCCCCGAGTCCAGCACGTCCTCTTAGGAACTAGTAAACGGGAGCGCACGATCGGGAGGGGTCACTGTCGCCCAGTTCTTATGCCGGCAACAACGCTCCACGTGA
>JAESQQ010000346.1 GCA_016765095.1 Planctomycetota bacterium
GGCAGCGGAGGCCGCCGCCCAGAAGGAGCTCCTGACGCTCCTAGGCGACCTCGACCGCCTCGGCGCGCCGCTCTACGAGGAGCGGGGCCAGAGCGGGGGGGCTGCCCTGAGGCCGACTGAGCAGCTCGTGGCGCGCGTGGCCGAAGAAGTCCGGGTCGCTCGCTTCGAGGCTCGTGACGCGCGCCGGGAAGTCGTGGTCGTGGTCGACGCCCGCTCGGCTCAGGCTCGCAGCGCAGACCTCGTCATGATCCTGGGCCTCGTCGAGCGGGAGTTCCCGCGGGCGCCCAACGAGGATCAATTCCTCCCCGAGGCGACGCGACGGGCTTTGAGCGGACGCAGCTTGCCCCAGGCGAGCGGATCGGCGCCCCAGCACCTCCGCGTCCCGACCGCGGCCGATTGCGCGGCCGAGGACCGGTTCGTGTTCTACAGCGCAGCGATCGGAGCCCGGCGTGAGCTGTGGCTCCTCTATCCAGGCTTCACCGCGCACGGAGCCCCCCGCACACCCTCGCGATTCCTGGCGGACGTCGAGAGGCTGCTCTCGGTTCCGGCCCAGTCCGCCTGCACACTCAACCGCTCGCCGGGCGAGCTCGTCAGCGACGATCCAGATCGCCTGATGACGCTCAGCGCGGCTCGGCGCTTCGCGTACCGATACGTCTCGGCGGTCTCACGGCCGCGCGAGGCGGAGCGGGTGCCGCTTGGCTTGGCCCTCTTCGAGCGGCTCCTGCGCGATCCCTACGAGCGGGCTCGGATCGCGCTCTCCTTGGGGCAGCCCGAGGCGAAGCTCCCCCCTGGCCCAGCGGCAGCGCTGGAGCGGGTCTACTCTTCCTCGGAGCTGGAGAGCTACGCGACCTGCCCGTATCGCCACTTCGTGCGCTACTTGGTCGCGGCGCGCCCCGTCGACGACCTCGCGACCACGGGGCTCGACGCGCTTCGTCGGGGTCGCGTCGTTCACGACGCTCTCGAGCGGATCTACCGAGACGGCGAGTCGCCTCGCCGCGCGTTCGAGCGCGAGTTCGCGCGCGGGGTCAAGGACCTCGACGTCGGCATGGAGGAGGACGCCTTCAAGCGTCAGGCGCTGCGCGCGATCGAGGCCTTCGTCTCCGAGGACGACCCCTCGTTTCGGACGTGTGGCCGGCTCGAACCTTGGGGCTTCGAGCTCGCCTTTGGGCCCGAGACAGAGAGCGGGGCCCTCGAGATCGAGGCTCGGCCCCTGGGCGGGACGATCACGCTCCGCGGGCAGATTGACCGGGTGGATTTGGTCGGCCGCCCCGAGGGCGCGGACGGACCTCAGGAGGGGTTCGTGACCGACTACAAGCTCGGCGGCCGCGAAGTCGACGGCAAGTATCTCGACGCGATGCACCGGGGGAACCGGCTCCAGATCCCGCTCTACCTGCTGGCCTTGGAGCGTGTGTTCGGCGTCCGTCCCCTCGGGGCTGCCTTCGCAGCGCTCGGCACCCGCCGGCGGACCGGCGTCGTGGAGCCTGAAGTCGGCGCCAGCTGGGAGCCGCGCCTCGACGAGCAGCGCGTCAAGCTGCACAAAGTCGCCCTCGATCGAACGCTTGCCCGCGCAGAGGATCACGTTCGTCGGATCGTGACGGGGATCGCCCAGGGCCTGATCGAGCCCGCCCCCGAGGAGGCCCAGGACTGTCTCCGCTGCGACGCCCAAGACGTGTGTCGCGTCGATCGAGACGAGGCTCGCAGAATCGCCCGTCGCGGCCGCGCCCTGCCGATTCTGCCGCCTCAGGCCTTCATGAAGCGCACGACCCCGATCCCACAGACCTAGCTCGGGTCTCGCGCACCTGGGCGAGCGGGGCCGGGTCGAGCAACCGACCGATCAGCGAGCAGTAACCCTGGCGGGACTGAGCGTTCGCTATCGGCAGTGGCACTCCGGAACGCGCTTCGCCTACGGTAGAGGAGGAAGCCGAGCAGGCCAGAGGCGACGGCGATGGTGGCCCATGCCCTTGCTAACTCGAAAGTCCCCTCAGGTCGCAGAGCCCTCGGCAGGATGTAGAAGAAGTGGGCGCAAGGGAACACCATTATCAGATACGCGATCTGTGGCGGACCCGCACAGGACGACCAAAGCACCTCGACCGTGCGGTTCAGCCTTCCAATTGGGAAGACTGCAAACCAGAGGAGCGAGGCTGCCAGGCCGAGGGCAAGTGGTCGAGCGAGCACCCGTGGGAGCGTCCATGGGTCGTGGTCAAACCTACGGACGTAGACATGACCCCCGTCCCGGCTCACTGAGGGGACAACGGCGTAACCCGGGATGGGCTCCAAGTAGTTCACTGGGGTAGACACCCCGGCACGCACAAGGAGGAATTCGCGAGGCTCCGTTGAGTAATACTGCGCGGTCGCTAGTGCGGTTGGCGTCGCGTTGGCGTCGTAGATCGCCACGAACGCGCGTGCGAGGAGGATCGTCAGGAGGGACATGACGACGAGGGCTGCTCGCCCCCAGGCCCAATCGCGCTTGGCTTCACTCACCACGGTTGCTGACTTCCCTCCCCCGGAGTCTAGCGAGGCACAATGCCCCGACTGAGGATCCCCATGCGTTGGCTACTCTTCTTTGGCTGCCTCGCGGCATTTATTGGCGCCCTCGCCTTGGGGCACTTCGTCGGCAAGAAAGGCGAGAAGCCAGCGATCGGCTTGGCTACGGCGGGGCTGTGCATTCTGGCGCTACGCCTCGTCTTGCCGATCGATTGGGAGTTCAAGCTCTTCTCGGGGGACGTCTACCCGACTCTTCGCCCCTGGTGGCCGATTCCGACTTCACTGGCGCTGCTGGCAGCGGGGGCCCACCACATGAGCTCGGAGGGGAGCAAGCGGGGCGTGCGTCTGTTCGCGGGCCTGCTCGTGTTCTCGGCCGCGCTCCCGCTCTTTCAGACGGCGCGCTTTGATCCTGCGGACTTCAACGGGGTCGTTGGGCCCGATGGAGTGTGCCTCCAGTCCAGTGACTACACCTGCGGGGCGGCAGCGGCGGCGACGTTGCTCGCGACCTATGGGATCAAAGTCGACGAGGCCGAGATGGCCGACCGCTGCTGGACAAACTCCATGACTGGGACCGACGAGTTCTGCGTCGCGAGGGGGCTTCGGCAGAAAGTCGCTGGGACGGGGCGCGAGGTGGCGCTGGTCAGCGCCGATTGGGAGTCGCTCCGGGCTCGCGGCTCGAAGCCGGCGATGGCGACGATTCGCTACTCCACGATGGTCGATCACTGGGTCGTGATCTTTGGGACCGAAGAGAACGCAGTCCTGGTCGGAGATCCCTTGGAGGGACGACGGCGAATGAGCAAGGCCAAGTTCCTCGAAGTCTGGCGGCGGGGTCTCGTGACCGCAGATTTGCCTGGGACGTCCCGGGAGCAGCCTGCGAGTGAGCCCGCCCCTGTCGGGAGCAGGCAATGAGCGACCCCGACCTTCGGCGACAGCGTCGCTCAAGCGAGCTCCCCCTCGCTGAGCAGGTCGCGCTCCTCAACGCCCAACGAAGAGCGGGAGAAGTCAGCGAGTCGCACCTCCTCCTGGCGGCCTACGCGGGGGAGTTGGCCGCCCAGGCCTCTTTAGCGCTCCCCAAGCGAGCCGAGGCGGAGTCCGCCCGCCTCGATCACACCCGGGCGATCTTGGCGGTGCGGTGGGTAGCGGTTCGCGAGCAGGCTCCGAAAGGCGATCGCTTCGTGAAAGCGGCCTCGGAGGACGAAGTCCTGAGTCGGCTCTGTCCGCGTTGGCAGGGCGCGCTCGTGCTCGCGGCGAACGTCCCCGAAGTGACGGGCTTCCTGCTCCAGGCTCGCTCGGGCGGAGCGCTTGGTGTCACGCGAGGACGCGAGCAGACGGCGCCGGCGAGCGTCTCCGAAGCCAGCGTCAGCGAGGCCCTCACAGCAGCGCGAGCCCAGATCGAGGCCGAGGGCCTGCGCTTCGTCGCCGAGGACGAGGCGCTCCAGCGCGAGCTCCTCGAGCTCGAAGACTGGCGGGCTCCGAGGACGGTCGAGGTTTGGGTGGCAGGCTTCGAGTTCTGGGGGCGAGAGGTCGAGGTCCGAGCTCGCCTCGCCCGGGCGCTGGCGTGCATGGAGGGTCTGGCGCCCTCTTCCGCCGCGCGGGCGACGGTCTTGGCTGCCTGCCAGGCCGCGGCCCGCTGGGCACTGTCTCCAGGGGACGAGACTCGAGAGGCGGCCGCTGCGGCGCGGATCCAAGGGGAGCTGGCGAGCCTCGTCGAAGAGGGGGGTCAGGTTCACGGTTGGCAGCTCGCGGCGCGGCTCAGCTCGGCGGCGCTCTCCGTCGCTGCGGGCCTCCCTCCGCCGCCTGAAGAGGGCACAGACGAGCTCGCCCTGTTGAGCGAGCGAGGCGCGATCACGGCCGACCTCAGCGCCTGGGCGCTGGGCGGGATGGACCCGCTGGAAGCTCTCGTGGAGGCGTGATTTGCCCTCCCTTTGGCTCAGGGCCCCGCCTGGGCCCATTCGCGGACTCTGGAGGCGATGGAACGAAGACGCGACATTTGCTTCCCAGATTCGGAGCAAGTGGGACGATAACGCGACGCGTTATCAGATTTGGTAGGGCTTACGGTGGCACGGGAATTGCGCTTCGTCCCTGGTAATGGATGAACGCCGTCGGCAATCCAGGCGCGAAAAGCTCGTGCGCAACCTCGAACGCCTCCGCTCCAGCGGGCGCGTCCCGGTCGTGCGTGCCTCGAGCAGCAAGCTGACTCCGGTCCGTCGCAGCTCCGGTCAGCTCGAGCCGGTTTCCGAGGGCCGGCGAGGTCCTCGGCCATCGAGCAAAATGCGCGCAGTCGCAGAGTCGGGGCTCTTCCAGCAGCTCCCCCGCCCGACGCTCGATCCAGAGTTGAACGCCCTCCGCGAAGAAGTGCTCGGGCTCCGTCGCCTCCAAGAGGCGATTCACTTCCTCGGCAGCGCCCCCGACCCATTTGCGCTTCGGACCGAGATCCTCGACCTCGCCTGCTCCTTGAGCGGCTTGCCGCGCGGTTCGCTCGCCCTGCCGACCTCGAGCGGAGGAAAGAAGAAGCAGAAGTTCAAGGTCAAGGAGAGCCGCGGAATGGACAAGCTCAAGGGGTCACCCGAGCACAAAGTCCTCCGCGGAATTCTCAATCGAGCCCTCGAGCGGCGCGAGCCCTTCCTGGAGGGCACGATTCGTGAGGGGGGGATCCTCAACCACGCCGAGTCCCACGCCCGTCGTCTCGAGCTCGGCGCGGTGGCTTGCCTGCCTCTCGAGGCGAACGGCGAAATGTTCGGCGCGATCATTCTCGACGATCCCGAGCGAAACGAGGCCTTCACGCCCGCCGAAGAGTCACTCCTGCGCAGCTTCGTGCGCCACGCAGCCTTGGCGCTCCAGCGCGTCCGTTCGACGGGGCAGCGCAAGCGGAAGATGGCCAAGCTGATTCAGAAGAACGAGCGCCTCGAGGGCGAGCGCGAGCGCTTCGAAGAGGAGGCTCGCCGGACCGAGCGCCGCAGCGGCCTAACCCGAACCTCCGACCGCGCTCGCAAAGAGGAGCGCGCGGGCCGCGAATACCGACGGCTTCTCGAAGGCGGCTACGCCGACGCCAAAGAGGCCTTCACGGCCCGCTTCCTCCGGGAACTGCTCCGCCGCACCGGTGGCGACCTCAACGCGGCCTCCGAACAGAGCGGCCTCCCGGTGACACGCTTGGTCGGTCTCCTCGACCAACTCCAAGTGCAGCCTCCCAAGAAGCGGCACCGCAACGACAGCAGCGGTCACCACACCGGTAGGGGCGCGTCAGTCAGCGGCCACTAAGCGGGAGCTCACGATCATGAACGGTCACGCGGAGGGGGTGTTACCGGAAGGAGAGCTGGTCGACAGTGACCGCTCCCGATCGTGGACTCCCGCTTACTAAATCCTCAGAGGACGTGTTGGACTCGGGAGAGCCCTGCGATGCAGCTAAGATTCGTTCGTCGACAGCCAACTCTTCCTAGTAAAGCGGAGCACGATTCTGAGCGAGGTCGCCGTCCTGGCGAAGGGGAGTCGTGAGACCACTTTCGTGGGCGACCTCTCAGAATCGTAGCCTCCGGTTTAGCGGTTGAAGAGGAACTCGCTCGAGTTTAGGAGCCCCCAAGCGAGGTCTTGGAGGAAGGCGACGCGGTCGCCCTTCGCGGCGCCCCTGGCGAGCGCCTTTCGTTCGCTCTTGCTCGCCTGTCGTCCTAGGACGCGCAAGTAGAGCGTCGAGATCTGCTCCTCGACTCGATCCAGGCCAAGGAGGCGCCGCATCAACGGGCCCTGGGCGGGGAGGAGCGCGTTGGTCATGGGTCCGTTGAGGAGCCAAAGGGCTTGGCCGAGGGAGTATTCCTCGAGAGCTGCGTCCTCGTGGCGGAGGAACACCGAGTAGAAGGCCCGGCGCAGGTTGCGGCGCTGGTTGAGCCGTTTCTCGGCCGGCATTTTGGCCCAGACCTCCTCGACGCCAGTCGCGTCGAGGGTCGAGGTCCAGAGCTGCTCGAGGTTGAGGGGGCGCAGGCGAGCGCGAGCGAGGACCTTCTCCTGGGCGACCTTGGCCTTGAGCGCGCCCGAGGCGCTGACTCCGTAGGCCCGGCTAAGCACGATCAAGCGGATCAGGCGACGGAGGTCGTGGCCGCTGCTGCGGAAGTCCTCCTCGAGGACCTCCAGGACCGACTCGTGGTCGGGGGTCGCGAGGTCGTTTGGATCAGTGAAGCCTTCGCCAAACAGGAAGGACCAGACTCGGTTGACCGTGGCACGCACGAAGTAGGGGTTGCGACTTCCCGTCAAGATCCGCGCGACTTCGTCGCGGCGAAAGGCCCCTTCTCCCGGATCGATCGACTCGCCGGTTACGAAGCGTGGCGCGACGATTGGACCGCGCTTCCCGGGGACACCGGGGATTCGGACTTCGCCCTCTTCGCGTTCGAAGACGGTGTCGATCATGCCCTCGCGCCGGACCCCGATCCGCGCGAAGAAGGCGCTCACGGCCCAGAAGTCCTTCTGTTTCCAAGCGTCCTTGTAGGGGTGGTCGTGGCACTGAGCGCACTGGACTTGCTGGGCCTGGAACACGCGCATTGCGTTCCCGGCCAGCTCTTCGGGCTTGTTCCGATAGGCGAGCAGATACTGGGTCGCGCCGTTTTCGCTGACGGGCCCTTCGGCGGTCAACAGGTCTTGCACGATCTCCGACCACGAGACGTTGCCCGCGAACTGGGTCTCGAGCCAGCGGGTCAGCGGCGGTCGAGACCCGCTGCGAGCGAGCACGGTTCGCCCGACGAGGAGGTTCCCCCAGCGAATCGCCATGAAGCGGGCGTAGTCGCGGGAGTGAATCACGGCGTCGACGAGCTCCGCGCGGGTCGCGCGGTGCCGCCGCGAACTCAGTCCTCGAGCGACGTCTTCGCTGGGAATCCGGCCGGCGAGATCAAGGCTCAAGCGGCGAAAGAAGCTGGCGTCGTCGAGCCGCTTGGCGGGCTTGACCTTGGCTTCCTTCCAGACGGCGAGGATCCGCGAGTCGAGCTCTTTGAGGACGGTCTCGAACTTGGGAGGGGCCTTTGCCTCTTGGGCGCTCGCCCGAGGTATGGCCAAGAACGCGGCGGCGAGGAGCAGAGGGAGCACTAAACGCACGGGGCCTCCCGAGGGCAGGCCAGAGCCTATCACTCTGCTCGCGCTCGGGCCCCGCTCGTTCGGTTAGGGGCTGCGGCCGAGTCGCTCGCGGTCGTAGCTGCAGGCGTCTCCGCCCCGCTCGTAGTCGCGGCAGACCTGAGGGCGCCGCTCGTAGATCGAGCAGGTCCAGCGCTCGCCCTCCTCGCGGAGGTTCACGCAGCGGCCGTCCCGGATCCGCATGAAGCAGCGCGTGCCCTCGAATCGGACGAGGGTCGCTTGCTCGGCGGGGAGGAGCCGAGCGTGGTCTGCGCCGCTCAGGGGCAGGTGGCCAGGGTTGGGCGCGAAGCAGCAGGCTCCGCAGGCCAGGCAGTCAGGGCCCAGGCCGTCTGGGTCCGAGCCGTCTGGGCTCACTCGCTCTCGTCGAGTTCGACGTGGCTCTCGCTCAGCCCGGGCTCGTCGTCCTCGAGCGCGACTTCGATCTCGAAGTCAACGTCCTCCTGTTCGCCACGCGCGAAGGCCTCGACGAGGCTCGCAGAGCGGGAGAACTCGAAGCCTTCGATCCGGTCGAGGAGGGTCACCGGGCAGTCGGTGATCATGGCGACCACGCCCAGCTCCAGGATTCGGTCCATGTCGCGCCCGCGGTTGACCGTCCAGGGCGTCAGGAAGCGATTGTCTGAGCGCAGCTCTTGGACAAGGCCGAGGCTGAGGCTCTTCCAGTAAATGTCGGCCCCAAACACACCGGGGATCTTCATAGCGCTGCGGGCTTGGCCTTTGGTCAGCGAGAGGTAGCAGAGGGGCGTCTGGGGGGTGTGCTCTTGGAGCTGCGCGGCCCGCTGGGGGTCCTTGGGGATCACGATCGACGCCTCCGAGATCCCATGCTTGGCGAGGGCTTGGGCGACACGCTCGGCCACGTCGGGCTGGGCCTTGGTCTTGCCCTTGATCTCGACCATAGGCACGCAGCGGCCCTTGACGCAGAGATCGAGGACTTCGTCGAGGGTCGGAATCCGCTCCGAGGCGAACTCGGGGGCGAACCAGGCCCCGGCCGAGAACTCGCGCATCGCCTCAAGGTCGAGCTTGCTGACTTCCCCTTGCCCGTCGGTCGTTCGGTCGACGCGCTCGTCGTGGATCACGACGAGCTCGCCGCTCGCGGCCTGGCGAATGTCGAACTCCACCATTTGGGCGCCAGCCTCAATGGCCTTGCGAAAGGCCGCGAGGGTGTTCTCGGGCGCGTTCTGAGAGTCGCCGCGGTGTCCGATCGCGATCGCCGGATAGCCCGGGTCGCGCAGCTTGCGGACGATCTCGAGGATCGGGCTCTCGGGGAGGGGGGTCAGACGGAGACGAAGAGCGCGAACATGAGGAAAACCAGACCGACGAACCCGAACACGATCAGGAGGGGAATCGCCAGGCTGAGGATCCCCAGGAAGAAGGCCCCGACGCTGAAGCCGCTCGAGCCCTCTCCACCCTTGATCTTGTGAGCCCACTTCTCGAGGTAGAAGCTGCTGTTCTTGCCGACAAACGCCGCCAGTTCGCTCGCGTGGTCGTTCTTCCCAAAGGGGGATGTGCCGTCCAAGTTTGCGGACGGCGGCGCGTAGACGTTCTCGGGGTCTGGCACTCTTGCTCCCTTGGAAGAGCCAAACCATGCCAGGTCGGCCCTGGGTGGGCAAGCGCGTGGAGAAAGGGTCGCTGAGGCCGGAAACGATCCCCACCCTGGCGTGCCCGGCGTGCGGGCTTCGTCTGACACGCGGCGAAGACGCAACTCAAGCACCTACCGGCGCTTGAGTCGCCCTCGCGCGGGTGGTACAAGCGCGCTCCGGGAGGCTCTCCGTGGCTCGCAAGACCGCCGCCTTTTACGACTTGGACGGCACGATCCTCCACGGCAGCGTGGTCGACCACTACCTCTATTTCGCCAAGACGGATCCGTCTCTCCCCGGACGTGTGCGCCGGCTGGCGGAGACGCTCGTCAAGGCGCCCTACTACAAGTACATCGACTACCTCGATCGCCTTCAGTTCAACCACGAGTTCTACGCGAGCTACGCCGGCCTCTCGGAGGACCGCCTCGCGATCTTGGGCGAAGCCCTGTTCGAGAAAGTCCTTCGGAAGAAGATCTACGGGGGAATGCTCGAGCTGCTCAAGCGGGATCGGCAGGCGGGCCACCACCAGGTCTTACTGACGGGAGCCCTCGACTTCGTCGCGCAGCCCGTGGCTCGCTACCTCGGAATCAAGAAAGTCGTCGCGAATCGGCTCGAGTACGAGGTCAACGGGCTTTGCACGGGCGTCTTGCGTCCGCCGGTCATGGCCGGTCCCGAGAAGGCGAACTGGATGCGTGAGTATGCTCACGAGCACGGCTACGACCTTCGCTGGAGTGTGGCCTATGCCGACGACGCGGCAGACCTCCCGATGCTCTCTATGGTCGGGCGCCCAGTGGCGGTCAATCCCGACGCGCGCTTGCTAGCGACGGCTCGCAGCCATGGCTGGCCCGTGATTCACATCGAAGTCAGCAAGTCGTGGACTCGCGACGCGGCTCGCGAGGCGATTGAGCTCGGCAAAGAAGGCGCTCGCCGCGTTCGCGAAGAGACGCAGCGTCGAGGCCCTGTAGTGGCCCGGCGAACCCTCGGCCTCCTGGGCGACGTCGCGAGCGGCGTGCGGACTTGGGCCCGAGGCAACGAGTAGGAGTGGACCTTTGAACGCCCCCCTGACCCCTAGCCGCGACAAGTGTGTAGTGACGCTCGACCGGAGCTCCGCCGAGCGCGTCGTCCACTACGGCGAGGGCTTCTTGCGCGAGCGCTTCCCGGAAGGGACGCGCGTGATCTATCCGCCGCCTCCCCTTGAGGCGCTGCCGGACGTCAAGCAAGCCGTCCGTCACGCCCTCGCACGCCCGGAGGGCTGCGACCCGCTCTTTGCGCTCCTCAAACCGGGCATGAAGGTCACGATCGGGATCGACGACATCTCGCTGCCTCTGCCCATGATGCGGACCCCTGACGTTCGCCAGGAAGTGCTCGAGGTCGTCGTCGACCTCCTCCACGACTACGGCGTCGACGACATCACGATCATCGTGGCGCTCTCGCTTCACCGTCGGATGACCGACGCTGAGATTCGTCGCATGGTCGGGCCACGGATTTGGCGAGAGTTCGCGCCGGATCGACTCTTCAATCACGACGCCGAAGACCGCGAGAACATGATTCACGTCGGGACGACAGAGGCCGACGAGAAAGTCGTCCTCAGCCGCTGGGCGGTCGAGGCCGATCTTTGTCTCTACGTGAACGTGAACCTGGTCCCCATGGACGGCGGCCACAAGAGCGTCGGCGTCGGGTTCTGCGGCTACGAGACGCTCCAGGCGCACCATGACCCCGAGACGATCGCCAAGTCGAAGAGCTTCATGGACCCCGCCGCGTCCGAGTTGAGCCGACGGATCGATCGGATCGGCGAGATCGTCCAAGAGCACGTCAACATCTTCACGATCGAGACGACGCTCAACAACCGAATGTATGGCAAGCAGCTCGGGTTCCTCGCCAAGAACGAGGACACCTGGACGGGGACGGACGAGCTCGCGTTCAAGAGCCTCAAGTGGACCCTCGACAAGCTGCCTCCGAAGGCCAAGCGGGCCTTCCTCCACAAGGTCCCTGCCGAGTATGGCGTGACAGGTGTCGTTGCGGGACGAACCGAGCCGGTCCACGAGAAGACGCTCGAGGCGTGCTGGCGCCAGTACTGCGTGCCCGTTCAGGGCCAGGCAGACATTCTCGTCTCAGGGATTCCCTACCTCTGTCCCTACAACGCCAACTCGATCATGAACCCGCTCCTAGTTCACTGCACGGCCTTGGGCTATTTCTACAACATGTATCGGGGCAAGCCGCTGTTGCGCAACGGCGGCGTGATGATCATTTGCCACCCGCTCCGGGACGAGTGGCACCCCGATCACCACCCGAGCTACATCGAGTTCTTCCACCGCCTGCTCCCCGAGACGCGCGACAGTCACAAGCTGCAGCGCAAGTACGAGAAGATCTTCGCGGAGGACCCGGCCTACGTGCAGATGTACCGCTACGGGAACGCCTATCACGGCGTTCACCCGTTCTACATGTGGTATTGGGGCGAGTCAGGCAGGCTGAACACCGGCAAGGTGATCTGCGTCGGCGCGACCAACCAGCGCGTGGCGGAGATTCTCGGCTGGGACACGGCCGTCACCATTGACGAGGCGATCGGCAAGGCGAGGAGCTTCCTCGCGGATCCAGACGCCTCGATCACGCTCCTCCACCACCCACCCATTTTGATGACGGACGTCACGTGACCCAATCGCACACCTACGCAGCTGCTGGAGTCGACGTCGCCGGAGAGGGAGCCGCCCTCGCAGGTCTCCTCGGTTGGGTTCGCAAGAGCCACGCGTTTCGTCCCAAAGGGACCATGGGCCACCTCGGGGTGGACGTCGGCTACTTCGCGAGCGTGCTCGAGCTGACGCCGGAGCTTGGGTTGGCCGTCGCGGCAGACGGCGTCGGGACCAAGATCCTGGTCGCCCAGCTCTGCGATCGCTACGACACAGTCGGGATCGACCTCGTGGCCATGAACGTCAACGACTTGGTGTGCATCGGCGCCGAGCCGATCTCAATCCTGGATTACATAGCAGTCGAGGGTCTCGACCCAGACATGCTCGAGCAGATCGGGCGTGGCCTCTACGCCGGCGCCGAGCAGTCAGGCGCCGCGATCTCGGGCGGGGAGTTGGCGCAGATCGGGGCCATGCTTCGCGGCGCGCGCCCGGGGAAGGCCTTCGACTTGGCCGCCGTCGCGCTCGGCACGATCCACCCCGACAAGGTCAACCTAGGCGCCGCAGTCGAGCCAGGTGACGTGGTCGTTGGCTGGGCTTCGAGTGGGATTCACTCCAACGGCCTCAGCCTCGCGCGGCGTGTCTTGATCGACGCCGAGGGTGCGCCCGGCCTCGACGCACCGCTGCCCGGCGGCGCCGGCGAGACGGTCGCTGACGCGCTCTTGGAGCCGACCCGGATCTACGTCAAGGCTGCCCTTGAGCTGCTTCGGGACGAGAGCGTCGAGGTCACCGCCCTGGCGCACATTACCGGCGGTGGGTTCCAGAACATGGCTCGGATCGCGTCCTCGTGCGGCTACCTCCTCGACACGCTCCCGACTCCCCCAGCGATCTTCCAAGCCCTAGCGGCAGGCGGCGTCCCGACCAAGGACCTCTACGAGGCCTACAACATGGGCGTCGGAATGGCCGTCACGGTCCGTCCAGGCGGCGAGGAGCGAGCCCTCGAGGTCGCGCGGAGCCACGGCTGGGAGGCTTCGGTCATTGGTCGCGCCACGGCTGAAGCGGGGATCAAGCTTCCCGGCGTGGGCCTTCAGAGCAGCGGCGAAGGCGGCTTTAAGCCCCTCTAAACGGGAGTTCACGATCTTGAGCGGTCACGTGGAGGCTTGTTGCGGACAGAGAGGCTGGTCGACAGTGACCACTCCCGATCGTGTGCTCCCGTTGACTAGATCCTCAGGACCGAGGCTCATGCTGGCGAACAGCCGGCGGATCTCTGAGATCTTGATCGCGCGGACCGGGTGCCCGCGACCCCAGGGGTTGTAGAGCCGGGCGGGGGTAAACCCCGCACCCTACAGATCGCAAGAGGGCCCCTCCGCAAGGCACCCTTTGGACGGCTCACAACACGCCTTGGTAGGGGCGGGGGTTACCCCCGCCCAGCCCCCAGACCTTGCCGCTCGGCCTCTCTGGAGCCTCCCGCGCACTTAACCGTCGCTACCTCAGGAGCTGTAAACCCCTCCCCTACGAAAGCAATGGGGTGTACCGCAACTTGGGATGGGCAGCACTAGTCTCCTCA
>JAESQQ010000347.1 GCA_016765095.1 Planctomycetota bacterium
CCTAGGAGGGGCACTCGGCCCCCTCTAAGGGCCCCCCCGTGCGATCTGTAGGGTGCGGGGTTTACCCCCGCCCGACGTCTGTCTCGGCGAGACAGACGGGCTCTCATCTTGAGATTTGATACGTCAGGAGCTGTACCCCCGCCCGGCCCGAGCAAACATGCGTATCTTGAGCCCAAAGCGATTCAAGGGGCTGTCGGAGGACCGCTTCGGCACCTCCTGAGGGGCGGCATGACCCGGTCTGGGAGCTCTGTTGGGCTTCTATCGCGAGCCGACATGGAACCTGCCCTCCGTGGGGCAGTTATAGTGCCGCGCCCTGCGTTCGGTTGAACCGCGCTCGGGTGCAAGAGGAGATCCCATGGGTGAGACGGTGCAGTTCAACGAGGGCAAAGCGTCCGGTCATATCGCGCGCGCAGGCGAAGGTGCGCCCGGCGTGATCGTGCTCCAAGAGTGGTGGGGACTGGTCCCCCACATTGAGGACATTTGCCAGCGTCTGGTCGGAGAGGGCTACACCGCCCTCGCCCCCGACCTCTATCACGGCAAGAGCACCGTCGAAGCCGAAGAGGCGCAGCACCTCATGGAGGGCCTCGACTGGGGGCTCGCCGTCGAGGAGATCACTGGCGCCGTCAGCTACCTCAGAAGCCAAGGCTGCTCCAAGGTCGGGATCGTCGGGTTCTGCATGGGCGGCGCCTTGACCTGCCTCGGCGCGGCCAAGGCCAACGTCGACGCTGCTTGCGCCTTCTACGGGTTCCCGCCCGACCCAACGGCCGTCGCCGGGGAGTGCGCTCCGACTCAGATCTTCTTTGGTGAGAACGAGGACTTCTTCTCGGTCCCCGACGCCCAGGCCTGGGCCACGACCCAAGCGGAGAGCGGGAAGGCGAGCGCGGTCACCGTCTACCCCGGCGCCGGGCACGCGTTCTTCAACGACACCCGCCCCGAGGCCTACCACAAAACGTCGGCCAAGGACGCTTGGGGTAAGACCCTGGCTCACTTCGCCAGCCACCTCAAGGGCTAACGCGTGGGGCGGGTGAAGGTTCGAGCGACCACGATCCTCTGTGTCCGTCACGAGGGTCGGGTCGTGATGGGCGGGGACGGCCAGGTGACCGTCGGCAACACGGTCATGAAGGGCGACGCCCGCAAGGTTCGGCTGATCTACGGCGGCAAGGTTCTGACCGGCTTCGCGGGAGGTGCTGCCGACGCGTTCGCGCTCTTGGACCGCTTCGAGGCTCGCTTGGAGGAGGCCAACGGGCGCGTTCGCAAGGCAGCCGTCGAGCTGGCCAAGGACTGGCGAACCGACCGGGCCCTACGACGATTGGAGGCCATGATCGCCGTCGCCGACGCCGAGGTTTCGCTGCTGCTCTCGGGCAGCGGCGACGTGATCGAGCCCACCGACGGCGTGATCGGGATCGGGTCAGGCGGCTCGTTCGCGAGCTCAGCCGCCAAGGCCCTCCTCCGCCACGCCTCGCAGCTCTCGTGCGAGGAGATCGTGCGAGCCGGGCTAGAAGTCGCCGGCGAGGTGTGCATTTACACCAACGGCAACGTGCACCTCGAGTCCCTCAAGTCACTCGAGGCGATCCAGTGAGCCTCGATCTGACCCCGCGCCAGATCGTGGCGGCGCTGGACGAGTTCATAGTCGGTCAGCCTGACGCCAAGCGGGCCGTCGCGATCGCGATCCGCAATCGCTGGCGTCGGAAACAACTCGACCCGGAGCTCCGAGAAGAAGTCTCGCCCAAGAACATCATTCTGATCGGGCCGACCGGCGTCGGAAAGACGGAGATCGCGCGTCGCCTGGCGCGCCTCGTTCGCTCACCCTTCGTGAAGGTCGAGGCGAGCAAGTTCACCGAGGTCGGCTACGTCGGGCGCGACGTGGAGGCGATCGTGCGCGACTTGGCCGAGGCCGCGGTCGTAATGGTCAAGCAAGAGCAGCGCGAGGCCGCTCGCGAGGTCGCGACGGCGGCTGCTGTGGAGCGCCTGCTCGATCTCCTCCTTCCCGCTATGGAGGGCGAGGACAGCGACGCCGAGCGGCGCGATCGCCTCCGCGATCGCTTCCGCGAGAAGCTCCAAGCCGGCGAGCTGGAGGAGCGCGAGGTCGAGCTGACCTACGAGAGCTCCGCGAGCGCGCCAAGCGTCTCCCTCCCGGGGGCCGGGGGAGGCGGGGGCATGGGCTTCGACCTCCAGAGCCTGTTCGAGCGCTTCGGAAGCAAGAAGAAGGTCACGCGGACCCTGTCCGTCTCCGAGGCTCGCGAGATCCTCCTTGGCGAGGAGGCCGAGAAGCAGATCGACCCGGACAAGGCGCACGCCGAAGCGGTCGCGCGCGCCGAGGCCGACGGGATCGTGTTCCTCGACGAGATCGACAAGATCGCCGTCGACGGCGAGCGAGGGGGCGCGCCCGACGTCAGCCGGCAGGGGGTGCAGCGAGACCTGCTCCCAATCGTGGAGGGGACCACGGTTCAGACCCGCTACGGGCAAGTCAAGACGGACCACGTCCTGTTCATTGCCGCCGGAGCGTTCCACGTCGCCAAGCCCAGCGACTTGATCCCCGAGCTTCAAGGCCGGTTTCCGATCCGAGTCGAGCTCGACTCGCTCGGCGAGGAGGAGTTCCGCCGGATCCTCAGTGAGCCCAAGGCGAGCCTCACGCGCCAATACGCGGCGCTCCTGGCCGCCGAAGGCTGGACCCTCGAGTGGGCCCCCGACGGGATCGCCGCGCTCGCAAAGCTCGCCTGCCAGGTCAACGAAGGGACCACCAACATTGGCGCTCGTCGACTTCACACCCTCCTCGAGAAGATCCTCGAGCCCGAGCTGTTCGAGGCCGGCGACGGAGAGGGCAAGACCGTCACGATCGACGCCGCCGTCGTCAACGAGCGCTTGGGTGAATTGGCCGCCGACGAGGATCTCTCGCGCTACATTCTCTAAACCGGAGGCCACGATTCTGAGAGGTCGCCTGCAGGCGTGGCCTCATGAACCGCCTTCGCCAGGACGGCGACCTCGGTCAGAATCGTGCTCCGCTTTCTAGATTCGATTTAGTAAAGGGAAGCGGGAGCTACCCCTCACGTGACCGCTCATGATCGTGAACTTCGGTTTAGCCGACCCAGCCTCGGTTGGGGCTTCGCAAGGCGTTGGCCCGGAACGGGTTGTGTTGGGCGGAACCACTTCCGCCAAGGCACTCTTACCTCACGAGCGGCGGTCTAGTCGCGGAGGTCTCTTGAAGCGTTCGATCGGATCAGCGGTGATCTTGGGGGTCTCAGTCCTAACGGGCTGTGGGAGCCTCGACGTGAGCCCTGAGGGCACGCTCGCGAGCCCGATCGTGGTCGCGGCCGTCACGAGCGAGGACGAAGTCGTCCTCACCTGCGATCAGACGGGCAACCTGACGGTCAACGGACAGGCCCTCGACCTCCCCGTCGTGCGCGAGGACGCGCGCCTCGGGCTCCGGCTCGTTGACGCCAGCTGGCTGCCGGCGGTGTGGCGCCCTCCCCACGCTCTCGACGGCGGGTTCCTCGTGACGCGCCTCCACAAGGCCTCGCCCCTCGCGCTGCGAGGACTCCGGCCCCTCGATCGGATCCTGAGCCTTAACGGGAAGCCCCTGGGCAAAGTCGAGGCCGTGGCCCAGCGACTTCGGGACAGCCGCCGCCTCTCGATCCGCCTGACCGCGCTCCACCCCGACGGGCGCGAGTTCACCGTCGAGGCCAAGGCCGACGAGCGAGTCGGCGCCTCGACCAAAATCCACATTCCGCTCCTCTTCGAGCGACGCCGGAGCAGCCTCGGCGAAGCCTTCGCCTGCGGACCCCTCGACGTGTTCTTCCACTGGCGAACCCGCCGGACGCACACCTACGTCGCCGATCACCTCCAGGGACACAGCCAGTATCGAGAGAACTTCGAGTGGGGAGCGTTGGCCAACATGATCGGCTACCGCCGCCAGCGCGATCCCCTGACCGGCGCCGAGAAGAACCAAGTCACCGTGTTCTGGGTCTTTAGATTCGGGGACGATCTATGAGCCGATCGCGCTGGGGGCTTCGGGTCCTCGCCGGACTTATCGCGCTCGCGTTGAGCGGGTGTCATGGCTACCTGCTCCCCTACGACGAGCGGCCGCTCCCGGCTCAGAGCGTTCTGGAGACGAACAGCGGGCAGCGCCTCGCGATCGCGGGCGACGGGCAGCTCATAGCGCGTCCAGGCCGGGGAGACGTCGCGGCCGCCCTGGGGGTGGCGCTCTTCGACGCCCCAGAGGGCGTGTTCGTGGCGAACGCGCTCGTGGCTGGGAGCGCTCTCCGCCGCGGGGATCGAATCCAATGGGTCGTGGCCGCGCTCCCCAAGGGCGGGCGAGAGCTCCACTTGAGACACGAGGCCCTCGCCAACTGGACAGAGGAGGAGGCGGACGGCAGCCAGTCGAGCTTCGACAACTACCAGCAGCTCGACCTCGCGTCCTTCCCCTCCAAGCTGAGCCTGAAGGGCAGCATGTCCTTTGGGCGCGGGGGCGGCGCGCTCAAGCCCGGGCCTTCACCGACGTTGACCCAGTTTCGCGGCCAGGCGGGCGCTCACGCTGTGACCAAGGCCGCAGATCTTCGCGGCTACCTCGCAGGCGCCGGTTGGCTAAAGCTCGACTTCCTGATCGAGCGAGCCGGCCAGGATCTCGTGATTCGCGTCCCCCTCGAGCGGCGCGAGTCGTGGGTCCCGACCCGTCCTCGGCTCCCGGATCGCGGCCGCTGGCGCGGGCTCGAGTTGGTCCCGGTCGCGACGCTTCCTGCCAACCTCCAGCCGAGGAGCGCGCTCCCCGGCGACGTCCTCGTGACCCGCGTGGCGCGCAGCTCGCCGCTCGGTGAGGCGGGCCTTCGCCCCCTCGACTTGATCACCTCCTTCGACGCCGACATGCTCCTGGGCGGAACGGCGAGCGGCGACTCGCTGGGCCAGCGGCTCCGCGACAAGGGACACGTCGCGATCGAGGCGCGCGCCCCCGACGGCCGGCTCAAGGCCGTCGAGTTCCAGCCGCGCCAAGAGCCGACCCAGCTCTGGTTCCCCTTCGCCTTCGCCTACGAGCGCGGGAGCGGGGGCTATCACTTCGGCCTCGGCTGGTGGGACGTCTTGTTCCACGCTTCAGGGCGGACCGAATACTCCCCGGACCTCGACGACTACGTCGAGACCTCACGCTGGTCCTTCATGACCGTCCTCTCAGGGGGCGAGTCGAGGACCGAGGAGGGGACCGTTTGGCACGCTGGACTGAATCTGATCTTGGATCCGGTCCGGTTGGACTACTTCCAAGAGTGGTTCGAGACCCCCAGCAAGGTGCGCTCCGAGCGCGGGCTGGAGGGCTACTAGTGGCTGGACCCGGGGATGCCGGTAGAGGTGATTGTAGGGGCGGGGTTTACCCCCGC
>JAESQQ010000348.1 GCA_016765095.1 Planctomycetota bacterium
CGCGCTCCGCGACTCCTCGCCCTTCGCCTGGTAGGCCGCGAGCAGCTCGTTGAGCTCTTGGGTGCCCGGGGCGGAGAGGGCCTCGGCCACGAAGGCTTCGAGCTTCGTGTTGTCCCCGCCGCGGAGCCCGCCGCCCTCGCCGTGCCGGGCGACCGAGCGCGCATAAGCTCGCGCGATCTCGAGGACCGTGGCTTGGTCCGGCTTCCAGTAGCCCTTGCGGATCGTCTCGAGCAAGACCTCGCTCGTCTCTTGGAAGGCGTAGGGGTTCTCGGCCTCGAACCACTCCCGGATCGAGAGGCCCTTGCTGTCGCGGACGTAGATCTCGACGATCTCCTCCCAAATGTCGTCCTTGACGCTCCCCTCGCGCATGATCTTCCAGCCGAGGGTGTTGGTCACGTGCACGGCGATCTGGTCAGCGCCCGCGTAGCCCTCCTTCATCATTCCCTCGATCCACTTGCGGTTGAACAAGCGCACGCGGTAGTCCTGGCGGAGGGCGTCCTCGGCGACGACCATTTTGGCGCTGTCTGGATCCCGGACGTCGCTCAGGAAGAACTGGGGCTCCTTGCCGCTCAGGTGCTTGATTGCCAGGCTGAGGCTGCCGGTCTTCCACCACATGTATTTGTTGGAGAGCGGGCTCAGGGTCCGGTCGGACCAGGTCCGCAGTACGACCTCGCTCCCTCGGAGCTGCTCCTCATACGCCAGGCCCGCCTCCTCGCCCCAGAGCCCCTCGGTGTAGACGTAGCGGTTGTGCTCCATGTAGATCTGGATCAGCTCCTCGCGGCTGTCCCACTCGCCCGAGCGCTCGGCCAGGTAGTAGTAGCCGGCGCTCGTCATTTGCCCAGGCGGTGAGCCGAAGATCCGCGCTCGGGCGAGCCGGCCCCGGAGCTCAGCGGCCAGCCCGGCCTTGGCGAGCTTCGCCTCGACAGCCAGCGTCCCCTCGCGGACCCCGTTCCCGTCCTCCTCCAGAGAGGCCACCAGGCGGATCGCCTTGTCCAAGAGGCGCAGTCGAGAGGGGAGCATGTCTCGGTAGTAGGAGTTGGCGAACACGAAGCAGTCGATCCGTGCACGCCCGAGCTCCTGCTTGGGGATCAGCTCGACGTCGACGACTAGGCTGCGCTCGTTCCAGACCGGGCGGACCCCCATCAGATAGAGGATCTGGGCCTCCATGACGCCGTAGTCGCGGAAGGAGGCGAACGAGCTCAGGTCGAAGGCGACCTTCGTTGGATAGCGCCCTCTCTCGGCGAGCTGCTGGGCGAGGAACCCGTCGGTCAGCGTCTTGCCGAGTTCCCAGGAGGGGCGCGTCGGCAGCTCCTCAGGGTTCATGACATACATGTTCCGGCCGGTCGGCAAGACGCCTGGATTACGATCCGGGCTGTTGGCGGGTCCAGGGGCGACGAACCGACCGGAGAGCCCCTTGAGCAGCCCCTCGATCTCCTCGGGCGTCCGCTCGAAGCCCTCCTTGAGCTGCTGCGCGAGCTCGAAGCCCTCTGAGACCCTCTCGGGCAGCGGACCCTCTCCGAGCTTCGCCCCGATCGCCTCGAGGGCCTCCGAGGCGCTCAGGCCTTGGCGAACGAAGAGCCCGATCGCCTCCTCCGCCTTCCCGCGCAGGAACTTGTCGCGGTCGCCGTCGAACTTCGACTCCTCGGCCGGAACGGCCACGACCTCAGCCAGCGCGTCCCGAAAGCGCTTCCGGAGGCAAGTCACCAGGTGGGGGACGAGCAGATCCTCGCGAGGAGCCTCTCCCAAGACGTGCAAGCTCGTGGGCGTCGTCTCGTTCGCGACGTCGTGGAGATACTTCGAGACCTGCTCGACCTCTTCAGGACTCAGCAGCCGGCGGTCGCCCTCCGAGCTGACCAGCTCGAGGTGCAGGTCCCGGTCGAGGTGCTCGTCTAGGACCTGCTGAGTGACGCGCTGGCGAAACTTCTCCTTGAGCGCCCCGACCTCGAGGGCCTCCCACTTGTCTATGTCGCCGTGCAAGTTGAGCAGCTCGTCGGAGAGTCCGGCGTTGACCGTCGGCGGGGTCAGGTGGTCGATCAAGACCGCGTAGGCCCGCCGGCGAATCGGCATCGACTCGCCGGTGTTGTTGACGACCCACACGCTCAAGTTGGGGAGCGCGCCTAGGATCTGATCGCACCAGTCCTTGCGCGAGAGGCCGACCGCCTTGCCGGGGAGTGTGAACTCGCTCCCGTGGGTCCCAAAGTGCACCATCGCGTCGGCGCCGAACTCCTCCTCCAGCCAGAAATACGTCGCGAGGTAGTTGTGGGGCGGCGGCACGAGTTTGCTGTGCACGAGCGAGGTGTCGTGGGCCTCGCCGCGCAGGGGCTGGGGCAGGAGCAGGACGTTCCCGAGCCGGACGCGCGGAATCACTATGAACTCGCGCCCGGCGTCGTCCTTCCACACCAGGAACTTGCCGGGAGCGGGCCCCCAGCTCTTGACCAGCTCAGCTCGCCTCTCTGCAGGGACGCGGGCCTCGAGCCACTTGACGTAGGTCTCGACCGGGACCAGCGCCGCGTCACCGCTGCGCGCGAGGCGGTCCAGCACGCCTGGAGCCCAGACCCCGATCTGGCGGCCTCGCTCGAGCAACCATCCGAGCAGCTCGTCCTCGTCCTGCGGGACCGGGTCGACCCGGTAGCCAGCCTGCTTCATCCGCGCGAGGACCTTGACCATGCTGCGGGGGCCGTTGAGGAACATGCCCGTCGCGCTGCCCCGCATCAGCTCGGCCTTGCCCAGCTCGCGGTCGTAATAGACAAACGCGACCTTCTTGTCGGCGTTCTTCAGACGCCGCAGGCGGACCCAAGAGAGCGTGCGCCGCACCAGGTGCTGAACGCGCTCGGGAATCGGCGTCAAGGCCTCGCCGCTCCCGCCGCCGGAGCGGGTCCCGGCGACGATCTGGGGCTCGATCGCCCCCAGAGGCTCCTGGGAGGTCACGAGAAAGGCGGCCCGGCTGGCGGCGAGGCCTTCTAGCCCCTGGTGCCAGTCGTCGATCGATTGGCGCGTGAAGTAGAGCCCGCTGATGTGCGGGACGTCGATCTGCTCGCGGAAGGAGACCTGATCCCGGCTGTGGCACTCGTGCACGACGGCTCCGGGCTTGAACTCGCGGAGGTTCGCCGGATAGCGCGGCGAGAAGTCGACCATTGCCAGCGCCAAGGCGCCCTGACGCTCGAGCTCGCGCACCAGCGCCTCGATCACCTTCACACTCTGGAGGACCATGTGGCCGTAGTGGGTGACGACCGCGACCCGCGGGGCCTGCTCGACGTCGCGCCCTCGCTGGCGCGACCAGCGGAGGAACTCCTGCACGTCGCGGAAGGGGCCCTCGTGGTCGGGGTGGTAGAGCGAGCCTTGCTCGACCTGGACGGGCGGAGGCGCCTCGCCGGCGCGCCCGAGATACGTCACGCCCGCATAGACGAGCAGCCGGCGGAGGTTCTCCGGCAAGGTTCCGTAGTAGGCGTGTAGCTTGAGGTCGTCCTTGACGATCCCGTCCGCGAACAGCCCGCGGGCGCCGTGGTTGCTGAGTCGCACCAGCCGGAGGCCAGGGTTCTTGGCGCGGGCGGCGGCGATCACCGTCCGGTAGCGATCCC
This sequence comes from Planctomycetota bacterium, assembly GCA_016765095.1. GTDB lineage: Bacteria > Planctomycetota > J058 > J058 > J058 > NORP233. The sequence continues at coordinate 3,579 of JAESQQ010000348.1, forward strand.
GGAGATCCTTGCGCGTGTGCTGAAAGAACACGACTCGGTAGACGGACAGGTCGAGCTCGGCCTCGAAGTCTGAGTCCTTGAGGTAGTCGAGGCGCAAGCCTTGAGCTCCCTCGAGCTCCTTGAGTCGCTCGAAGATTCCGCCGTGGAGGCCGACAAAGGCCAAGCGATCCCCCTCCTGGGTCGGCTCCTGAGCCCAGAGGGAGCTCACACCGAAGCTCGTCGTCAGGAGGATGCAAAGGAGGATTCGCTTCACGAAGGTCTCCCTCGGCGACGCCGAGAGTTGAGGGAGCTGGGGGGAGGAGGGTGTGCGCTGGAGGGAATCAAACGCAGCCTGCGACCCAGCGGACCGCAGGCGAAGCGTTCGTTCTCCGCCGGCCTAGATCAGCTGCTTGAGTCGAGGGCGTCTTGCTGGAGGTCGATCGTCTCGCCTCGCGCGTTCAGGATCCCCACGACCTGAGGATCGGTCTTGGTGCCGAGCGGCATCTTGAAGACCACGATGTAGTTGCTGTAGAACACGTTCTTGACCCGGTCGCTGCTCGGAGGGCGCTCGAGGCCGCCTCGGGCGTCGCCGAGCAGCTCGCTGTGGGGCCCGAGCCCCAGCGTCACGAGCACGAAGTTCATCCCAGGGACCTTGATCGTCCCTGTGCCTGTCCCAAGGGGAGTCGGGTCGACAGCGGCCAGATCAAGGGGAGTGTTCGTGGCCCAGGTCGCGGAGGTCGGGAGCGGGTTGGGCAAGGCCTGCCCCAGGTTCCGATAGACGGTCTGCCCGATGCTGTGACGGGGATCGACGATCGCGATGTAGGTCCCCGTGTTCGCCATCGTCCGCACGGCCGCCAGCATCGCCGGCGTGTTGCTGCTGTCGTTGGGGCTGACGGTCACGTCCTGCGAGTCGTGGTCGTAGAGGGTGCGGATATCGATCCGCGAGAACGCCTCGCGTTGGTCGCTCGACATCAGCGCCACACAGGCCCGGCGACGGGGAGAGCCGGCGCCCCAGCCGCGCACTTGTCCGAACATCCCCTGGTTGGTGTCGCCCTTGTCGTTGGCTCCGCTCCCGTCGGTGTCGACGCCCCAGTAGACACGCGGCGAGGTCGCCAAGGACTGTTGGTCGAGCAGCGAGTCCCACCCCTCGGGGTATGTGTTGTTGTGAGTTGCGTAGTAGATCCCCATAGAGCTTCGGATTCGCGCCTGGTTGCTCATGTCAGTCGAGATCTGCGCGTCGCGGCTCACGCCGTCGATCATGGCGACCGCCAGGGTCGCGAGCGAAGCCAAGATCCCGACGACCACGACCAACTCCAAGAGAGTGAAGTCGCGCGCCGAGCGGGCGCGTCTTTGAAGCAGAGGAAAGTTCATGAAAGGTCTCCTGTTCTCTTTTGACGCCGGAGCTCTCCTAGACGGAGATCCGGACGGTGACGAGACTCGTTCAGCAAGGCCCGCGCCAACGAGCGAGAGCGGATTGAAACGAGTTACGAGGCCTTGGCCGGCGTCACGAGCCCTGACCTGGATGAAAGCGCGCCAGCCCTCGGCTCGTCCTCGGCCAGCAAGGGCGTCGAGCCCGTCTGTGAGTGGCCAGGCCGATCTCAAACGCGCGGGGTCGACGCCGAGGGAGAGGCGCCGAGTAGCATGCGCGCGTGATCAGTCGTGTCCGTGGAGTCCTCCTCGCCCTTGAATCGGGCTCAGCCCTCGTCGAAGTCGGCGGAATTGGCCTCTCGGTCGAGTCCGACCGCTACACACTCGAGGGCCTCCCCCCGCTCGGCGAGGAGGTGATCCTGTTCACGCGGCTCCTGTTCGTGGGCAGCCAAGAGCCTCAGCCTCGCCTGTTCGGCTTTCAAACCCTCGAGGCCCGGGCCCTGTTCGACTTGTTCCGGGGCGTCTCGGGGATCGGCCCGAGCGTCGCGCTCCGGCTCGTCGGAGCCCAGCCGACGCCAGGCCAAGTCGCAACGGCCGTCGCGACCGGCGACCCGAAGGCGCTAAAAGTCAGAGGCGTCGGACCCAAGATCGCCAAGCGCGTGATCAGCGAACTCAAGGACAAGATCCAGACCGTCGTCGCGGCCTCGGGGCTCTCGACCGCCTCGGGCTCCGTCCGCCGACCGGCCGCTGTGACCGACGACAGCGACCTGGAAGCCGCCTTCCGGGCCCTCTGCAGCCTCGAACTCCCGCCCGCGCGAGCCCGGCTTCTGCTGGCTCAAGTGCGCGAGGAGCTCCCTGAAGCTGGGACCGAAGAACTCGTCCGCGCCGCGCTCCAGCGGATCTAGACCGCTTGGGGCCTCGAACGTGCATTGTTGTTCGGGGTTTTGTAGGGGCGGGGTTTGCAGCTCCTGAGGTAGCGACGGTTAAGTGCGCGGGAGGCTCCAGAGAGGCCGAGCGGCAAGGTCTGGGGGCTGGGCGGGTACAGCGCCTGACGTAACAATGGACAAGTGCGTGAGAGGCGTCGAAAAG
>JAESQQ010000349.1 GCA_016765095.1 Planctomycetota bacterium
CACGGAGGAGACCCAGGCGCCCGCTGCGGAGACCCAGGCGCCCGCAGAGGGGAGCGACGCGCCCACCGAGGGGAGCGACGCGCCAGAGCCCGAGAGCGACGCGCCCTAGGCGCACCCTGAAACGGAGCGCGGGCCGAGTTCACGAGGAACTCGACCCGCTCGCTTTCCGCGTCAGGGACTACTAGGGACTACTACTACCTCCCAGGCGGATCGTGATCCCGCCGAAGGTTCCGCCGCCGCCGAACGTGATCGAAGGCCCGTGGAGCGGTGCGTTGAGCTCGCCGATCGAGAGGTTGCGGGTCATCATGTAGCCAGCCTGGCCGGAATCCGGGCTTACGAGCACAGAGTGACCTGAGCTGTTGAGTCCCGTGATCTTGAGCGCGTCGCCCGAGCTCACCCGATTGACGCGTTGGTTGTTCCAGAAGAGGGGGGCCCTCCGCTTGGCGTTGCCGTTGAGCGAGATCAGGAGCGCGACTGGATTCGCTTGCCCTGCAAACACCCAAGCGTCTCCGCTGACTCGACGACCCTGCGCTCGCGGAATCAGGCGGGCCAGGTCGCCCTCGAGGTGGAGGTCGGCTTGGGGCGGACCTCCTGGGCTGGAGCGGCGCGCGAGGATCGGCCCTTGGGCCGAAGAGCGCGCGATCCCGCGGATCCGCTGGCGAACCGGGCTGTGCATTTTGGTCGCCTGGAAGGCGACTCCGCCGGCGCTCCGACTGCCCTCGAGTTCAACCGTGTAGCCGTCGAGCGGAATCAGGGTCTGAGCGAAAGACTGAGGTCCGACGCGGAGGCGAGTCGTGCCGTCGACGAGCCAGACGGAACGCCATCCAGCGCTGCCCCGAACCTCGATCCGGCCCCTCGTCAACTGAGGGCCGCTCGCCTGGTTGACCACGTATTGGTCGATCGTCTGCAGGTAAGAGATCAGTGGCTCGAGGCGATGGCGGAGGAGTCCGTAGGCGCCGACCAGCCCTTGAATCGAGAGGTTGTTCAACGCGGGGCGACGAGCGTTGACGCTGAGCGTGAAGGGGTCAGAGGTCACGAAGCCGGGAGCGGGGATCACGCTTGGGAGCGAGCCAGCGCGAGCGTTGCGGACCAAGCGGTCGAGCTCGCGGATTTGGCTTGGGTCGAGCTGAACCGCCGGGGTCGGGGGGTAGCGCCTGAGGGGGTGGGAGCGAGTGACTTGGGCGGTCCCGTTCCTGCGGACCCTAACGGTCCTAGACTCGGCGTGAACGCTCCCGAATTGGCGGGAGCTCGTGGTCAGCGCGAGGGCGTCGAAGGCCCGCGCGGAAGTCGTCGGACCCGCGTCCAGGAAGACGACGCGGGACAAGGTCTTGGGCACCTTGACGAGCTGGAACGGGTTGGTCAGGACAGAGGTCGCGAACCCGCTCGGGGAGCGCTTGCGAACCCGGACCTCGAGGGAACGGGAGCCACCGGCGGCTCCGCCTGGCGTCGTGAAGGGCGTCACGCGCCACTGGACGGTCTCGACCCGAATCGAATGACCGCCGCTAGGTTGTCTTCCCATGACGACGGCCAAGACCATCTCCCGAGACCAGTCGATCGGCGTCGTCGCGCTCGGGGGGAGGAGCTGATCGAGGCCCTGGGCGCGCATTTCCTGAGCGCTCCGAGCGACGTAGTTTCCTTGGAGGGCCGGTGAGGCGTAGTCGCCCGTGTTCAGGGACGTCGAGGGAACGGATTGGGCGAACGCCAGAGGGGCGAGGGAGAGGGTTAGGAAGAAGCCTAAGAGCAAGGGTCCTACTCGATCGGAGAGCGTCATGAGACTTGAGTCTTTCTTGGTGCGTTGCCCTGACCCGCGCAAGCCGGAGTCCCCCTCGCCTCGGGGTGCAAGTCAAACCGCCCCCGTCCCAAGCACGAAAAAGCGACCACCCGCGACTCTCCGTTCACATTGTTCTCGTTTTCGTTTCACTATCTTTGGGAGAACGTCTCACCCCCAGGGCCGGCAAACCCACCAGGACGAAGCGGGTGGTCAGTTTCACGCGGTCGCGCTAGGCTAGCGGGGACGGAGCGGGGATCCCGCTGAGGAGAATCGCCATGGACGACTTCGAGGCGTTCCGACAGGCCAAGCAGAAGAAGGCTGAGGACGCGAAGAAGGCTGCCGCGCGCGCCAAGAGACCGGGCGCGGGCGGGAAGCCCCCGAATTGGGTTGACGGGTGTGGGCCGGCAGGTGCAACCAACCCCAAGGTGAAGGGCTTCATTCTCGGTCGATACCGCAAGAAGAAGATCGATCCCGCCACGCTCCAGCGGCCGGACGGCTATGAGTCCACCGCCCGGACGGCCCCCTCCGCGAGTCAGAGAAATGCGGACAAGGCCGAACTTGAGCTCGAGCGGAGGATGGCCGCGCTCAAGAAGGCTCAGGCCGATCTCGAAGCTGCCGAGATCAAGCGCAGCGAGGCCGACGTCGCTGCGCGCCGCCGCGAGGGGGGCTTTGGCGCCGTTAAGGGTCGCCAGCGCTACTAAGGTCTGTCTGTCTGACCATTCACGGGCTCCCGTGCCCGCGCCCGACACGTGCCCGTCGTGCTCCTCGACCAGACTCCTCTGTAGGTCGCATCCCCAGTGGACGTCGGGGCTTGAGCGCGTTGGGGATACCAGAGGCGCGAGCGGTTCTCAACGCAGAGAATCGCAAGGGAGGGAGGGAGGGAGGGAGGGATCCTTCCCCTCATCCGTCGCTACCGCTGTGGGCCTCGCCACCGAGTCCGAGCGCCTTCGCCCTAGCTCCCGACCTCTGCGGCTCTCGGCGTTCCTCCGCGATTCTCCGCGTTGAGAACTATCGGTTTCGCGACAGCCTCCCGTGCCCAAATGACCGATCGCGACCGCTGGGTCACGTGTCGAGCACGGGCACCGCTTCGCTGGGCACGGGCACGAATGAAGGTCGCCAGCGACCTACTGACGACTCCCCGAGGAGGCCGGCGCGATCGCCGGCCTGTTCTCGTTTTGGCGGAGACGGAGAGTCAGCGCGTCGGCCTCCTCGTGACGCCCCAGGCGAACCAGGAGATCGCGCGCCTCAGGCACGACCTCGCCGAGGCTTGCCGCCTCTTGCCTCGAGAGCTCGGCCCCGACCTCGAGCAGGCCCAACACGGCCTCGTAGTCTTCCCAGGCGTCCTGATCTCGCCCCCGAACGACGAGGAGCCGGCCTCTTGCCCAGCGAGACCTCCAGGGTCGTGCTCCCCGAGTGACGGCCTGATCGAAGGCCTCGAGCGCCTCAGCTCCTCGCCCCGGCATTTGCGCCAAGATCTGGCCGAGCTGGAGCCAGCTCTCCTCGGAGTAAGGGGCGACTTGATTGGCGCAGGTTCGGGCGTATCGCTCGGCCAGACGGAGATCCCGAACGCGATCCCCCTCCTCGGCCCGAGTCGGAGAGCGGAGTCGATAGAGCTCGGCCAAGCCGAGCCAGGCCTCGGGAGACGCGGGGTCTATGTGGCGAGCCTCTTCGAACAGGCCCCAGGCCTGGGCGAAGTCCTCGTGGGTCACGAGCCGCGCCAGGGCGCAGCGCGCGCGGGCCGCGAAGGGAGCTTCTCGGCTTCGACGAGGCGCGTAGACCTCCAGCGCTCGGCTGAGGTGAAACCGTGCCTTCTCGCGGGCGAGAGGGTCCTCGTCGGCGAGCGCCGCGTAGGAGCGACCGAGCTCGAGGTGAGCGCGGCCGAGGTTGGGAAAGCGGGACAGGGTCTCGCCCCAGATCCACTCGGCGCGGGTCCAAGCCCGCGCGTTGTCGCAAGTCCGAAACGAGAACGCGAGCAACAGGATCGCGAGCCCGAGTGTCGCTAGGAGACGTCTCCGGGGGCGAGTGCTCAGGACGAGGGCGGCCCCCGCCGCGAGCGTCAGACACGCGAAGAGCGAGGGCGCATAGAGGAGACGGTCGGCGCGCACGACGCCGATCGGGATCAGGTTCAAGGCCGGGACCTGAGCCAGGAGCGTCCCGAGCACCCCAACGCCCAGCAGGCGAACTCGCGAGTCCCGCGCGCTCAGAGCTCCCAACGAGGGGGCCGCGAATACCAGGACGCCCAGCCAAGCCGCGCCGGCTGGCACGCTCCCGCC